>CANJEY010000009.1 GCA_947472615.1 Beijerinckiaceae bacterium | reverse complement strand
GCAAGAACTTCGTTGAGGGAGACATTCAGGAACTCACTGACTCCGTTCGCGAAAAAGGCATCATTCAACCGATTCTTGTTCGGGCGATCGACGGTCTCGCCGACGCGTTTGAGATCATTGCGGGCGAGCGCCGCTGGCGTGCGGCTCAACGGGCGGGTCTGCACGAAGTGCCGGTGCGGGTGGTGGAAGCCTCCGACAAGGAGGCGCTTGAGCTCGCAATCGTCGAAAACGTTCAGCGCTCGGATCTCAATGCGATCGAAGAGGCGCTCGGCTATGAGCGTCTTGCGGCGGAGTTCAATTATTCCCAGCAGGACATCGGGCGTATCACCGGGAAAAGCCGCAGCCATATTGCCAATACGCTACGCCTGCTGAAGTTGCCGCAGGACACCCGTGAGAAGGTTGTGGCCGGCGCCTTGTCGGCGGGCCATGCGCGCGCGCTTCTGTCTGTTTCAAATCCCGAGGCCCTCGCCAAGCGGGTCATAGATCAGGGCCTAACCGTCCGCGACATCGAACATATCGCTCAGCGCGAAAGTCAGGAGGCTGAAGGGACCGTCGCCCAGAGGCCGCGAAAGTCCGCGACCGCCGAGAAAGATCCGGACACCCGTGCCCTTGAGGGCGTTCTGTCCGATATTCTGGGGCTTGTCGTGTCCATCAAGCATGTCGGCGAAAAGGGCGAATTGACGATCAAGTACAAGACGCTCGATCAGCTCGACTCGCTCTGTCAGAAACTCAAGATCTGATCAGTCCCGTCCCCGCGCGATCAACGCCACACTCCACATCGCACGGATGGCGATGATGTCGTCGAGCTTCGGTTCGCGACGGCAGCGGCGGATTGCTTCAGCAATCGTATCGACCGCTCGCAAGAGCCGGACGGGCGACCACATCGCCAGTTGATCGGACGCCCGCTTCCGCAGCACGGGCGACCTGTTGCCCCGCAGGATCATTCCCATGGCCGTCTCCGACGTGCCACCCCCGGCAATCCCTAACTTGGCGCGGTGCAGGGTAACGCCATGCCGAAGCGCAAATCCCAGTACAACGCCGGGATCGTTACCGGTTTCAAAGGCGCGCGCCGACGTATCGGTCACTTCCTCGGTATGACCAAGAAAGGCGCTTCCGATGGCTGCATCAATCGCAAGCGTCGAGGCGTCTGCCACGACAGCTTCGATATCTTTCAGGCTGATCACCTCCTTGCCGATCGCATAGGTAATCAGCTTGTCCACCTCGGCTCGCGTTGCGGCGCGATCGGACCCCAAGTGCGCCACCAGTTCGTGCCGCGCGTCGTCCGAAATCGAAAGGCCGGCGTTACGCACCTCCTGCGCAATCAGTCGCAGCAGATCGTCCTCCGTGTCAGGGAAGCATTCGATCGCAGCGCCAGTACGAGCGCGTTCGAAAAGTGAACGGAGCGCCGAATCGCGCTTCAGCTGCCCCCCTTCGATCAGCAGGACGCAGTCTTGCGGCGGTGTGGCGAATAGCGGCTCGATAAACGGAAGAACATTCTTAGAACCCGGCTCGACCCAAATCGCCCGCTTCCCACCGAAAAGGCCGATCGAATAGGCTTCGTCCGCCAGCCGCGACGGGTCAGACGTGATCTCATCTCCGGACAGTCGAACTGTGCTAAACGCTTCGTCCTGCCCTGCAGAGACTTTCCGAAATATCAGCCGCGCCCGCTCTCGTATCAAACCGGGATCGGTGCCGAAGATCAAATAAGCAAAGATGTGCTCGGGCAGACTGGAAACGAAACGGTCGGCTTCATGGTTCTTGATCGCAACCACGCTGCGGCCGTCAGGTCTTGCTGCTTAAGGCAGACGCGAGCCGCGTCTTGATCTGTTCGGCCAAAGCCTTCGCGTCGCGAATTTCCGCGTCGCGGGCCGCGCGGATGTTGGCGAAGCGCTGGTTCGTGCGGTCATAACTGGCCGCGCTGAACGCAACGCCCTGAGCAATCGCTTCGCCGCCGCCGACAGGCGCAAGCCGATATTCCGCATCCACCACAATCGTGCCGGCTGTCGCGCGGCCACTTATGGTGTCGATGACGGGTGATTGAACCCGCTCGCGTGCGGCGATCGTGAGCCGGTATTTCGGAAAAACAGTCGAGCCGGTTCCGTTCAGGGCGAATACCAGTTCGTTCGCCAGATAGTGTCCGAGCCGATCGGGAATTGGGTCCACCGCTATGGCGGACAGTTCGTCACGCAACTGACCGCCCGCAGCGCCGCCATACAGAGGTTGAAAGCAACCGCCGAGCGCAAGCGCGACCGACAGGACCGCGACTCGGCCGGACAGAGATCGAATCGCTTGTACGTCAGCCGACGACATTCACAATTCTCTGCGGTACGACAATGACTTTCCTGACGGGCCGACCTTCCAGTGCGCGAAGGACGCCTTCGAGCTTGACCGCCTCCAACTCGATTGCCTTGGAGTCTGCGTCGGCTGCGATAGTCAGTTCGGCGCGCTTCTTGCCGTTCACCTGCACAGGCAGCGTAATCGATTCGCTGATCGTAAGCGAGCGGTCGAGCGACGGCCAGGTCGATTCAGAGACGGGAGCGGTGTGGCCGATCAGCGCCCAGCAATCTTCAGCCAGATGGGGCATCATCGGCGAGAACAGTAGAACCAGAACATCCGCAGCCTCGCGGAATGCGAATTTCAGATCCGCGGAATCCGCCGGTTGATCCATCTCTGACAGGATCGAGATCAGATCGTTCGACAGCTTGCGAATTTCGGCGATAGCGGTGTTGAATCGCAGGCGATCAATGTGTTCCTCGACATGCATCAGGTGGGTATGAACGGCGCGCCGAACCTTCAGCGCCTCCGGTCCGATCGTCGCAGGCATAGTGGCGCCGACCGGTGCGGCGATCTCCGCCAAATCGTTCACCAGACGCCACAATTGCTGAACGTAGCGAGCGGCGCCCTGCACGCCTTCTTCAGTCCATGCGACATCGCGTTCAGGCGGCGAGTCAGACAGCATGAACCACCGCGCTGTGTCTGCGCCGAAGGTGCCGATGATATCGTCAGGATCCACCGTGTTGCGCTTGGACTTGGACATCTTCTCGGACGGCCCGATGACGATTTCCTCGTCGGTGACGATCGCGAAGCCCCTGCGACCGGACGAGTCCGAGACGAATTTGACTTCGTTAGGCGTCAGCCAGGAGCCGTCTTTGCCCTTGTAAGTCTCATGAACCACCATGCCCTGCGTGAACAGACCTCGGAAAGGTTCGGCGAGATCGCAATGTCCGGTCTTTCGCATCGCGCGGGTAAAGAACCGCGAATAGAGCAGATGTAGAATGGCGTGCTCGATGCCACCTATGTACTGGTCGACTGGCAGCCAGTGATCGACGACCGAACGAGTCGTGGGCGACTCGGTATTCCACGGATCTGTGAATCGCGCGAAATACCACGAAGAATCGACGAACGTGTCCATGGTGTCCGTCTCGCGGCGGGCAGGCTTGCCGCACGACGGGCAGTTGACGAACTTCCAGGTCGGATGCCGCTCCAGAGCGTTCCCCGGCTGGTCGAAGGTCACATCATCGGGCAACACGACCGGCAAGTCTTTCACCGGAACAGGCGTGACGCCACAGTCGTCGCAATGAATGATCGGGATCGGACAACCCCAATAGCGCTGACGTGAAATGCCCCAGTCGCGCAGCTTGAAGTTTACCTGCCGTCGCGCCTTTGGCCGATTGCCGAGCGTTTCCGCTTCGAGCCGGCGCGAAACCTCTTCTTTCGCCTTTAGGGCCGTCATTCCGTCGAGGAAACGGGAATTAATCATCCGCCCGTCGCCGTCGTAGGCCACGTCCGTGATCGTGAACGAGGATGGGTCGACATCAGCCGGACAAACTACCGGCGTATTTCCAAGTCCGTAGGTGTTGACGAAATCCAGATCCCGCTGGTCGTGCGCCGGGCAGCCAAAAATGGCGCCGGTTCCGTAGTCCATCAGAATAAAGTTGGCGACATATACGGGCACGAGCCAATTGGGATCGAATGGATGGCGTGCGCGGATGCCGGTGTCGAAACCCTTCTTTTCTGCCGTTTCAAGCGCCGCCACCGAAGTGCCTATGCGGCGGCATTCGTCGATGAATTCCCCCAACGCTTGATTGCCAACCGCGGCGGCTTTCGCCAGCGGATGGTCTGGCGCAATCGCCATGAATTTCGCACCGAAGAGCGTATCGGGGCGCGTGGTGAAGACCTCCAGTTCGGATGCGTCGGCTGGCGCGGTCGCCGCATCCAGTTCGAAACGAACCAGCAACCCCTCCGATCTGCCGATCCAGTTCTTCTGCATCAACCGCACCTTTTCCGGCCAGCGATCGAGCGTATCGAGGGAGTCGAGCAGATCCTGCGAGAAATCGGTGATCTTGAGGAACCACTGCGTCAATTCGCGTTGTTCGACAAGCGCGCCTGAGCGCCAGCCGCGTCCATCAATGACTTGCTCATTCGCCAGCACCGTCTGATCGACCGGATCCCAGTTCACCTTCGATTGTTTGCGATCGACCAACCCGGCAGCCAGAAAGTCGAGAAACATCTTCTGCTGATGGCGATAGTAAGACGGATCGCAAGTGGCGATCTCGCGCGACCAGTCGAGCGACAGTCCTATGGACTGGAGCTGGCGTCGCATGGCGGCGATGTTTTCGTAGGTCCATTTCGCCGGATGGGACTTGTTCTGCATGGCGGCGTTTTCAGCCGGCATGCCGAATGCGTCCCAACCCATCGGATGCAGCACATTGAAGCCGCGAGCCCGCTTGTAACGCGCCACCACATCGCCCATCGCGTAGTTCCGGACATGGCCCATGTGAATACGGCCGGACGGATAGGGAAACATTTCAAGAACATAGTACTTTGGACGCGACGGGTCATTGGGGGTCTTGAACGTCTGCCGTTCGTCCCAGATCTTCTGCCACTTCGTTTCGGATTCGCGCGGATTATACCGTTCTGTCGTCATCACTATCTGTCGCGGCCTGTTCGGCTATATGGGAATGTGCAGGCCGGGACTGAACATTTTTTCCCAGTCCTGGTCAATGTATTTAGGTATTCGTTGGAAGCCTGTTCGAGATGGAAAGCGCATAAGATGAGCCTGACAGCTGACGATATCGCCAAGCGGCTGGCTTCCGTGGAAGCCGACATCGCGCGTTGCTCCGAACGCAGCGGTCGCGAGTCAGCTTCGGTCAATCTTCTCTGTGTTTCGAAAACACAGCCTGCGGAGCTGATCGAGGTGGCCTTGCAGTACGGTCAGCGTCTGTTCGGCGAAAACCGCGTGCAGGAAGCGGAACGGAAATGGCCGGCGTTGCGCCAGAAATTTCCGGGCGTCGAGCTTCACCTGATTGGTCCACTCCAATCGAACAAGGCGCGCGAAGCCGTCGCACTATTTGACGTCATCGAAACCGTTGATCGGCCCCGGATCGCCGAGGCGCTTGCGCAAGAGATCCAGCGCGCCGGCAAACATCCCCGTCTCTTCGTTGAGGTGAACACCGGCAAGGAGCCGCAGAAGGCCGGAATTCTGCCCGAAGACGCCGACGCCTTCATCGCGCGTTGCCGCTCCGAATTCGGGCTGACGATCGATGGTCTGATGTGTATCCCTCCGCATGAGGGACAGGCGTCTCCACATTTCGCCTTGCTGGCGTCAATCGCGAAGCGGAACGGCGTCGCCCATTTGTCGATGGGGATGACGGCCGACTATCCGCTCGCGATCCAGCTCGGCGCCACGTATGTGCGGCTCGGCACTGCAATCTTCGGCGACCGTCTCACCTGATCGTCAGCGTTGCATTGCGGGCGAGTCGGGGCAGAAGCCGTCGCATATGGGCGGCAGAGATCGCGACGCAGCCGGCAGTTGGCCCCGGCTCATCGGCGAGCAGATGAAAGAAGATCGCGCTTCCAGCGCCTCTGACGCGTGGATGTTGATTGTGATCGAGAATCACGATCACGTCATAGACATGGTCCCTGCGCCACAATTCCTCGTGGCGATCGGCGCAGGGAGAATGCCCGGCACGATTGTACAATCTGCTTTCTGGATCGTCGCACCAGACGTCGGTCTGCCGTAGCAACCGTGCTCCAAGATGGACTTTTGGACGGCGAATCCTGTCGGGTCGAAAGCGGATTTCGACAATCTGAAAGCGGCCAGCCGGTGATTTTCCATCGCCTTCCCGCTTCAGATGCGCAACGCCCGTTCGTCCGAGCGCGCAGGGGAGCATCAGGGGACCGGCGAACAGAAAGCCCCGGCATGGCGTGCCGCTATCTCCGCCGACCTGACGCGTGGCGACCAAAGTGCGCAAGCCGACGGACTTTTTCTGAACGACCGCCAACCGCCGCTTCATCTCTGACCTCTCGAATCGACCTGATCCGGCCTCTTGCGAATGCGCCGGACTTGCCCCACCTTGCGGCGCGGGTCAGCTTCACGATTGCCTCAGACTACGCGATCAAACTGGTTGGAAGCGAATATGGCACAGGTCCGGAAAATTCTGATTACCGACGATGACAACGACCTGCGCGCCGCGCTCGCCGAACAGCTCGCCCTGCATGAGGAATTCGAGCCGATCGAGGCCGACACGGCCACGAAGGCGATCGGCGTCATGCGCACCCAGCAGCCGGATCTGGTCATACTCGACGTGGGCCTACCGGATATGGATGGCCGTGAGGTGGTGAAAATCGCCCGAAAAGACGGGTTCAAGAACCCGATCATCATGTTGACCGGCCATACCTCCGACGCAGACGCGATACTGGGCCTCGAGTCCGGCGCGAACGATTACATCAACAAGCCGTTCAGGTTCGCGGTGCTGTTGGCGCGAATTCGCGCCCAGTTGCGCCAGCATGAGGCCAGCGACGATGCGATGTTCCAGATCGGCCAGTACACGTTTCGGCCCAGCTCGAAGCATCTGGTCAATTCGAAAGGCGCCAAGCTGCGGCTGACCGAGAAAGAAACCGCGATTCTTCGGTTCCTGTATCGCGCTGGCCCGCAGGTCGTGTCTCGCGAAGTTCTGCTGAGGGAAGTCTGGGGCTACAACGCCAACGTCACGACCCACACACTGGAAACGCACATCTACCGCCTGCGTCAAAAGATCGAGCAGGATCCGGCCAACGCGCAATTGCTCGTGACCGATGCGGGCGGCTACAAACTCGTGCCGTGACGCCAAAGACAGGGTGATTTTAGGATGGCGCTCGATGTCGACGTCAAACGTCTCGCGGCCTTGCCGCTGCTGGCGGAACTCGATCTCGACGCGCTTCGTCTGATCGCGTTTTCGGCAGAGACGCGGATTCTGCGTGCGGGCGATCTGCTGTTTACGAAGGGCGATGCGTCAGACGGCGGTTTTGTGGTCGTCAGCGGCGCGGTCGCGCTTGATCCGTCGGATTCGGGACAGGCGGCCGCGAAAATCATTGGCCCAGATTCGCTGATTGGCGAACTTGCGCTGGTTACAGAGACGACACGCCCTGCAACGGCGATCGCGCGTCAGCCGACCGTCGTGCTGTTCATTTCCCGCAAACTGTTTCACCGCGTGCTGAATGAGTTTCCCGGTGGGGCAGCTCGTTTGCGCGCCGCCATCGAAAGTCGACTGGCGGCGTTTGCCGATGGATCGAAGCGCTTCGGCAAGTAGGTCAGACAAGTTTGCTGAAGTCGAGCAGGCTTGTGACCGGCGCATGATCTGAGGGCTTATCCCATCCGCGCGCTTCGCGATGAACCGCGACCGATTGCAGCGCCGGCGCGATCGACCGGCTCAGCCAGATATGATCCAGACGACGACCCTTGTTGGCTTCGTCCCAGTTTGGCGAACGGTAGCTCCACCATGTGAACAGTTTTTCGTGGGCAGGAATCTTCGTGCGCAATGCGTCGACCCACGGACCTGAATCGAACACGCGCGTGAACTTCTCCACCTCGATCGGCGTGTGGCTGACGACTTTCAAGAGCGCCTTGTGGTTCCAGACATCGGTTTCCAGCGGCGCGACGTTGAGGTCGCCGACCAGAACCGCGTTGGTGTTCGCGATCGAATGGTTCGTCTGCCAGTCGACGAGCTCGTCGAAGAACTGCAGTTTGTGCGCGAACTTCGGGTTGGCGACAGGATCAGGCTCGTCGCCGCCCGCCGGAATGTAAAAGTTGTGAATGGTCACCGGAGTCTGCTGCGTCCCCGCGGCGACGTCGACCGCGATATGGCGCGCGTCGCCCTTCTCGCAGAATTCCCGCTTGTCGATCGCCGTGAACGGAATGCGCGAGGCGATCGCAACGCCGTGGTAACCCTTCTGACCATTGGTTGCGATGTGTTCGTACCCGAGCTTGCGAAAATTGCCGCTAGGGAACTCGCTATCGCGGCATTTGATCTCCTGGAGACACAGCACATCGGGCGCCTGTTCCAGCAGGAAGCGCTCGACCAGCCCGATGCGAAGCCGAACCGAGTTGATGTTCCAAGACGCAATTTTCAGCAAACCCAGATCCTCTCGCGATCGATCATCAGCCCGGTTGGTCGCCATATGTTTTGGTCGGCAACACGTCTGCCAGTCGCATTCGGGCCGAGCCCGGCTTCAGGGCGCTTTGCTGGCTTTCATGGGGCGCCCAACCGGACAACCATACAATGTCGAACGTCGCCCGCACCCTCCCGTCGGGATCGCAGAACTGCTTTTGATAGATTTCCACAGCCCCCATCAGAACGGCCCGCCGCAGCGGCTGCCGGCTTCTTTGGGCCAGCGCATTTGTAGCGCCCATCGCGCGCAGATCGCGAAACAGCCCGAAGGCGTCAGTGTACCTGACTGTCATCGTGTCGATGTCTGCCACAGGCAGTGCGAGGTCGGCTCGTTGGAGAAGGCCGCCGAGATCGCGAACATCCGCAAACGGCGCCACGCGTGGACTGGCGCCGCCTGAGAGTTCTGCTTCTGCCGCAGCGAATGCAAGGCGGAGCTCCCGCAACGTTTGTCCGCCGAACAGGCAACCCAGAAATAATCCGTCCGGTTTCAGCGCCCGCCTGATCTGGGTGAACAGGCCTGGCAAATCGTTGGCGGCCTGGAAGGCCAGCGCCGAGGTGACGAGATCCAGCGATTCCGGCTCCAATCCGAGATTTTCAGTCTTCAGCGGACGTGAGGTCTCGACGTTCGCCATCATTCCCGATGAAACGGGAGCCAGATGCGAGACCGAGGCGTCCGGAAAAAGACGTCGAAGCTCCGACGACAGTTGAGCCGAGGTCGTTCCGACATCGAGAATTTGATGGAAATTGCGTTTGATCGCGGCAAGCCGATCCGCGAAATCCTCAACAACGTGAGGCAGCAGGAAATTTTCGCCGCCCGCAGTCTGCGCCCGGCTCAGTCTGCGCTGCAGCAGTGCGTGATCGAAGATTTTGACCGGTTGGTTCATGCCGTTCATCCGCTGTGCATATGGGCCATCGACGGGCTGGTCAAAGATTTCGAATCGCGGTCCGGTCGAGGTTGCGCTAGCCTGCGGCATGGACCGGATCGACAGCACTTCCGTGCCGGAGCGCTCATCCGCGGAGGCCAGTCTTCCGCGGATGATGCGCGCATTGGCTGCGCGATCCGCCGCCTTGGGCGCCAGGGCGCTCGATCTTCTCTATCCGCCGATCTGCATCGCGTGCCGCGCGCCCGTAGCGGAGCCGGGAAGCGTCTGCGTCCAGTGCTGGCGAACAATCCGCTTCATCGAGCGACCTTACTGCGAGCGGCTCGGCACCCCGTTTTCGCATGACCTTGGACCGGGGGTCTTGTCGCCGGAAGCCATTGCGGATCCGCCAGCTTATGCTCGCTCCCGCGCCGTCGCGCTGTACGATGACGGTCCAGTCGCCCGGATGGTTCACGGGTTGAAGTACAGCGACAAGACTTATGTGGCCCGGCCGATGGGCCAATGGATGGCGCGAGCGGGGGCTGAATTGTTGGCCGAAGCCGACCTTCTGGTTCCGATCCCGCTGCACCGGCGGCGTCTGTTCTCCCGCCGCTTCAATCAGGCGGCCATGCTGGCCCATGAGATCGCCCGTCATGCGTCGGTTTCGGTCAACGCCACTGCATTGCGCCGCGTCAAGGCCACGACGCCTCAAGTCGGACTGACAAGAGCGCAGCGCGCCGCCAATGTGCAGGCGGCCTTTCGGGTTGAGCCGGATCGGCTGAACGAAATTGCCGGCCAGCGCATCGTGCTGATCGACGACGTGCTCACGTCGGGCGCGACGACCGACGCGGCGGCGCGAACCTTGCTCCGGGCGAAAGCCGCCCGTGTAGAGGTTCTTGTTTTCGCGAGGGTTGTGACGCACGGGTGACTATCCATATAATGACCACGGAGGGTTCGATGGCGCCAATCACGATCTACACGAAGAGCACCTGCGGTTATTGTCACGCGGCCAAGGATCTGCTCCGGCAGAAGAATGCAGCATTTGACGAAATTTCAGTCGATGGCGATCCTAGCGCTCAGGAAGAAATGTCGGCCAAGTCCAGTGGTCGCCGTACAGTTCCGCAGATCTTCATTGGCGGAACTCATGTTGGTGGCTGCGACGATCTTTATGCGCTGGAGCGCGCCGGCAAGCTCGATCCCATGCTGGCCGGCTGACCGGACGAATCCATGATCAAGTATGCGTTGGTCTGCGAAGCCGGCCACGAGTTCGAGAGCTGGTTTCCGAATAGCGACGCCTACGATACGCAGGCGCGGCGCGGCTTCATCACTTGCCCGGTGTGTAATTCCGCCAAGGTGTCAAAGGCCATCATGGCCCCGAATGTCGCCCGCAAGGACCGCGCTTCTGAAGTCGTGCAACTGAACGAAGCCTCCGCGCCCGTCGCACCCACAGTTCCCCAGCCTGTTGCGCTGTTGGACGAACGGGCGACTGCGCTGCGTGAGGCTATACGGGAGTTGCACAGCAAGATCGTCGCCGACTCGGTCGATGTTGGCGACAAATTCCCGGATGAAGCGCGCAAGATTCATGATGGTGAAGCGCCAGCGCGGTCCATTCGTGGTCAGGCGACCCTCGACGAGGCGCGGGCCTTGCTAGAAGAAGGCATACCGTTGATGCCGATTCCGTCATTGCCGGAAGAGCGAAACTGATCTGTTGGAAATTGTCAGGGGGCGTGGGTGGCTAATCCTCTCGTGTGGCTGGATATGGATCAGGCGGCGCTCGACGCGGCCTACGATCAGAGCAAGTACGCCCCCAATCAGGAATTCCTGCGGATCCGACGCAACGCCAGTGCGGCGATTGCGCGCGAGAAGCTGCCGGCGCCCAAGCGATTCCCATATGGGCCGACGCCCGTCGAGGGTCTCGACGTCTATCTGACGGATCGGCCGAACGCGCCGATCAATGTATTCATTCATGGCGGCGCTTGGCGCAACGGCATGGCGAGTGAATTCGCCGCCTATGCCGAGATCTTCGTCCGGGCCGGCGCGCATTGCGTGATCGTCGACTTCACAAATGTCGACGAGGCGGGCGGCGATCTGTTTCCGATGGTCGAGCAGGTGCGTAAAGCGACCGCCTGGGTCTATCGCAATGCAGCGTCGTTCGGCGGCAATCCCGATCGGCTCTACGTCTCAGGTCATTCGTCCGGCGGGCACCTGACTGGCAACATCGTGGTGACCGACTGGGAGAAAGATTTCGGCCTGCCGCAGACGATTCTGAAAGGCGGTCTCTGCTGCTCCGGGATGTATGATCTCAAGCCGGTGCGTCTGTCCGCCCGTTCCAAATACGTGAATTTCACCGATGCGATGGAGCAGGAACTCAGCTCGATCCGGCATCTGGATCGACTAGCCTGCCCCTTGGTCGTCGCCTACGGAACGCAGGAAACTCCGGAGTTTCAGCGTCAGGGCCGGGAGTTCGCTGCTGCCGTCAAGGCGAAGGGCAAGTTGTCAGAACTGATCGTCGCCGAAGGCTACAATCACTTTGAAATTCTGGAGACGCTGGCCAATCCCTATGGGCTGCTTGGCCGCGCGATGTTGTTGCTAATGGGATTGAACGGGCGCGCGGCGTAAACCGGCGCCGCTCGATCAGGCGGACTGACGTACCGGAATGCCATTCTCGGTGAAATGGCTGCCGAGTTCGCCAGCCTGAAACATTTCACGGATGATGTCGCAACCGCCGACGAATTCGCCTTTGACGTAGAGCTGCGGGATCGTCGGCCAGTTCGAAAAATCCTTGATGCCCTGCCGGATCTCGTCGTCAGCGAGGACATTCACGCCCTTGTAGGGCACGCCGAGATAATCGAGAATCTGCACGACCTGACCGGAAAATCCGCACATGGGGGCATTCGGGGTGCCCTTCATGAAGAGAACCACGTCGTTGCTGGCGACTTCCTGACGGATCTGCTCGTGAATATCGGACATTCGGGAATCCTTTCGCGACGGAGTTCAAGGTTCCGTCCGGCCCCAATATAGCGTCTGTCGGTCTTTCTGAACAGACGGTCGATCAGGCCGGGGCGCTGGTCTGCAGGGCGAGCGCATGCAGGACGCCGCCCATCTGCTCCTTCAGGGCGGCGTAGACGATCTGATGCTGTTGCACCCGCGTCTTGCCTTTGAAGGCTGCGGAAATGACCGTCGCCGAATAATGGTCGCCATCACCAGCGAGATCGCGGATTTCGATCTGCGCATCGGGAAGCGCAGCCTTGATCAGTCGTTCGATTTCCTCGGCCTGCATCGCCATCGCGTCACCTCGGTCCGTTCAACGCATTGCCGGCCGTCGCCTCTTTAACAGCCGCCTCAATCTTCTCAACCACGGACCTGGCGCTTTCGGCGCACTGGATCCCCACGCCGCCCTGAAGCATCACCGAACATCGAGTTGGGTCCGTGTACTGCACCGCGATCACGTCGGTCGCGCGGACGTAGTTGACGCCAGCCATGGATTTCAATTCGATAAAGATCATCAAGGGGTCCGATCAGAATGGTCGACTGCGCCCGACATGTAGGCCGGGAGCCAGCCTTGATGGGTTGTGCGAAGTTGCGCGACCAGGACGGGCTTTTCACCGGGCAAAACCACCGAATCTCCGCCGGTCGCACCAGCCACAAAGCACGTAACGCCTCGGGCGGCCAGAACCGCGAGAACATCGACCAAACATGATGAAGGAGTCGTGACGACATAACGACTCTGGTCTTCCCCGAACAGCCAGGCATGAAGCGGCGACGCCTCGGCCGGAGCTTTCACGGTCGCCCCAATGCCGGAGGCCATCGCCATCTCGGCGATCGCCAGCGCAATGCCGCCGTCGGATATGTCATGGACTGCGGTCACAACGTTCCGGGCGATCAGATCGCGCACGGCGTCGCCGTTGCGGCGTTCCTCTGCGAGGTCGACTGGCGGCGGCGCGCCGGCGGCGGTTCCGCAGACATCGCGCAGATAGACCGACTGCCCGAGCCATCCGGTCGTCTTGCCGATGACAATGATGACGTCGCCCGCGGCCTTGAAATTCAGGCTGGCGGTGCGGCTGACGTCGTCTACGAGGCCCACGCCGCCGATGGCTGGCGTCGGCAGAATCCCGCGACCCTGTGTTTCGTTGTAGAGCGACACGTTGCCTGACACGATCGGGAAGTCGAGTGCGCGCGCCGCTTCGCCGATGCCCCGGACGGCCAGAACGAACTGGCCCATGATTTCGGGCCGCTCCGGATTGCCGAAGTTCAGATTGTCGGTCAGCGCCATCGGGCGGGCGCCCACGGCGGTCAGGTTGCGCCAAGCCTCCGCGACGGCCTGCTTTCCGCCCTCGAATGGGTCGGCTTCGCAATATCGTTGCGTCACGTCCGTGCAGAGCGCCAGACCCTTCGGCCCGTCGCCAAGTCGGATGACAGCGGCGTCGCCGCCCGGCTGTTGCACGGTATTACCGAGAATGAGGTGGTCATACTGCTCCCACACCCATCGTTTCGACGCCTGATCGGGAGACCGCACCAATTGGAGTAGGGCCTGGGCGTTTGCGACCGGTGGTTTGATGCGCGCCGCATCTAGAATTTCGAGGGGAGCTGGGGTCGTCCAGGGCCGGTCGTACAGCGGCGCCTGATCGCCAAGCTCCTTGATAGGCAGATCGGCCTTGATTTCCCCCTGATGCTTGATGATGAAACGCAGCGTATCCGTGGTCTTGCCGATGATTGCGAAGTCCAGACCCCATTTCTGGAAGATCGCTTCGGCTTCGGCCTCGCGGGCCGGATCGAGAACCATGAGCATGCGCTCCTGACTCTCGGACAGCATCATCTCATAGGCCGTCATGCCGGTTTCGCGGCACGGCACCTTGTCGAGGTCGAGTTCGATTCCGAGGTCGCCCTTCGCGCCCATCTCGACGGCCGACGACGTGAGCCCCGCAGCGCCCATGTCCTGAATGGCGATGACGCAGCCCTTCTGCATGATCTCCAGACAGGCTTCGAGCAGCAGCTTTTCCGAGAAGGGGTCGCCGACCTGAACGGTGGGGCGCTTCTCTTCGCTGTTCTCGTCGAATTCGGCGGAGGCCATCGTGGCGCCGTGGATGCCGTCGCGGCCTGTTTTGGAGCCGAGATAAACGATGGGTCGGCCGACGCCAGTTGCTTTCGCGTAGAAGATCTCGTTCGTCTTCGCGATTCCCACCGCCATGGCGTTGACGAGAATATTGCCATCGTAGCGGCTGTCAAAATTTACCGATCCGCCAACGGTTGGAACGCCGAACGAATTGCCATAACCGCCGATGCCAGCCACGACGCCGCTCACCAGATGTCGCGTTCGTGGATGATCCGGGGAGCCGAACCGCAGCAGGTTCAGACACGCCACCGGGCGTGCGCCCATGGTGAACACGTCACGCAGGATGCCGCCAACGCCCGTCGCCGCACCCTGATAGGGCTCGATGAACGACGGATGGTTGTGGCTTTCCATTTTGAACACGCAGGCGAGGCCGTCGCCGATATCGATGACGCCGGCGTTTTCACCCGGGCCCTGAATCACCCACGGGGCTTTCGTCGGCAGGGAACGCAGATGCAGTCGCGACGATTTGTAGGAACAATGTTCGTTCCACATCGCCGAGAAGATGCCGAGTTCGGTGAAGCTGGGCGCACGGCCGATGAGCTTCAGGATTCGCTCGTACTCGTCGGGCTTCAGCCCGTGCTGGGCCACGACCTCTGCGGTGATTTCAGGTTCCAAGGCGGTCACATCGGCTCTCGATTTGGTCCGGCCGGATTGCTCAGGCGGGTGCTCACGCGGCGCGGCGAAACGCCGCCAGACTGGAAAACATGCCCTTGCCGTCGGTTCCGCCCACCAGCCCGTCGATCAGATTCTCGGGATGCGGCATCAGGCCGAGCACATTGAAGTTTTCGGAATAGACGCCCGCGATATGGTTGATGGAGCCGTTTGGATTGGCTGCGCCGCCCAACTGGCCCTCCGCATCGCAATAACGGAACGCCACCCGGCCTTCGCCCTCAAGCCGCGCGATGGTCTCGGCGTCGGCGACATAGTTTCCTTCGCCGTGCGCGATGGCGACCTTGATCACCTGATCCTTGGCGTAGGCTTTGGCGAACGGGGTATCGTTGCGCTCCACGCGCAGATGCTGCATGCGGCAGACGAACCGCAGGTCGGCATTGCGCATCAGGACGCCGGGCAGCAACCCGGATTCGACGAGGATCTGAAAACCGTTGCAGATGCCGAGCACGAGGCCGCCCTTTTCGGCGTGAAGGCGAATGGCGTCCATCAGCTTCGACCGCGCCGCGATGGCTCCGCATCGCAGATAGTCGCCGTAGCTGAAACCCCCGGGGAGAACCACCAGATCGGTTCCGGCAGGAAGGTCGTGGTCGCCATGCCATGCGATCACCGGCTTGACGCCGGTCGCCTGCTCGATCGCGCGCGCCGCGTCGCCTTCGCGGTTCGATCCGGGAAACAGGACGACTGCTGCCTTCATGGCGAAGCCCTCACAGCAGTTCGACCCGGTAGTTCTCGACCACCGTATTGGCCAGAAGCTTTTCGCAGGCTTCCTTGAGTTGGCTTTCGGCCCGGGCTCGATCGGAGCCCGCCAGTTCGATGTCGAACACCTTGCCCTGACGGACCCCAGCCACATCGGACACGCCGAGCGACTTCAAGGCACCCTCGATCGCCTTTCCCTGCGGGTCCAGAACGCCCAACTTGAGGGTGACGGTGACACGAGCTTTCATAGAGCCTCCAAAGCGAGCGTCAGCTCGCCTGAACGGGTGCGTTCCGGCTCCGATAAGGCGGTCCGGAACGACCCCGATGTTACTGAACGAGCTTGGGTCCGCTGGCGCGCGGTGGTTCGCCGTCCTGCAGGATGCCGAGACGTCGGGCGACCTCTGTGTAGGCTTCGACCAGCCCGCCCATGTCGCGACGGAACCGGTCCTTGTCCATCTTGTCGTTCGACTTGATGTCCCAGAGGCGGCACGAATCCGGCGATATCTCGTCGGCGACGACGATTCGCATCATGTCGCCTTCCCATAGGCGGCCGCACTCGATCTTGAAATCGACCAGACGGATACCGACGCCGAGGAAGAGGCCAGACAGGAAGTCGTTGACCCTGATCGCCAGAGCCATGATGTCGTCGATTTCCTGCGGATTGGCCCAACCGAACGCCGTGATGTGCTCTTCCGACACCATCGGATCATTGAGCGCGTCATTCTTGTAGTAGAATTCGATGATCGAACGGGGAAGCTGCGTTCCCTCCTCAAGGCCGAGCCGCTGTGACAGCGAGCCCGCCGCGACGTTACGCACCACGACTTCGAGCGGCACGATCTCGACTTCGCGAATCAGCTGCTCGCGCATGTTGAGCCGGCGAATGAAGTGGGTCGGAACGCCGATTTCATTAAGATGCTGAAAAACGAATTCCGAAATCCGGTTGTTCAGCACGCCCTTGCCGTCGATGACCTCGCGCTTCTTGGCGTTGAACGCGGTCGCGTCATCCTTGAAGTGCTGAATGAGGGTTCCGGGCTCCGGCCCTTCATAGAGGACCTTGGCCTTGCCTTCGTAGATCCGACGACGGCGATTCATGGGGTTCAACCGCGGCTCGAGAAAAATCAGTTCGGGCGACGCCCGGACCCGGCGGAGACGCCGCCTTGCCGGCCGCCTGAGCAGGCAGCGGGCTCGTAACCCGTTCCGGCTATCAGGACAACCCGTTTGCCGAGTCTATCGGATGATGGGACTCAACTCAACGCGAAGCGGCGGTTTGTCGCCAGATGTCAACTATATTTGCCGCAAAGTCAGGCTAGGAATCCGGCCCGGCTCTCGCTATATGCCTGCCTGTCGGCAAACGACGGATCGAACCGCACAGGGAACTCACGATGAGCAGTTTCGACAAGCGCGAAGAAGGTTTCGAGAAGAAATTTGCGCATGACGAAGAGCTTCTCTTCAAGGCAAGCGCCCGGCGCAACAAGCTGCTGGGACTTTGGGCCGCCGAGAAGATGGGCAAATCTGGCGATGAGGCCGAGGCCTACGCGAAGTCCGTCGTGGTGGCGGATCTCGAAGAGGCCGGCGATGAGGACGTTTTCCGTAAGATTCGCGCCGATCTCGATGGCGCAGGCGTCCAGCAGTCGGATCACCAGATTCGTCGCACAATGGAAGAGCTGCTCGAGAAGGCAGTCGCCGAGATCAAGTCCAAGGGCTGAGGCAACGAAGCCTTAGGGCGACGGGGCGATGATGCTCCGATGGACGCCACAGCAGAAAGCCTCGCGGATCAGGATGCTCTGGCGCTCGCAGCCTGCGTTGCGGCGCCGGACCTTGCGGCCTCAATCGCCAGATGGCTCGGCTTTCTGACGTCGGAGCGTCGCGCCTCTTCCCATACTGTGGACGCTTATGCGCGCGATCTCCGGCAATTCTGCATATTTCTGCGCGATTTGACGGGCGATCCTCCCGGCATCGCGCTATTCGATTCCCTGACGCCTGCTGATGTCCGGTCCTTCATGGCGCGGCGTCGCAAGGATGAGGTGTCCAGCCTTTCATTGCGCAGAATTCTGGCCGGCGTTCGGTCGTTTGCGCGGTTTCTGGAACAGGAAGGGCTGGCGACATGTCCGGCGATCTTCGCCGCCCGATCGCCCAAGACCGCGCGCAGTTTGCCGAAGCCTCTGGGGCAATCGCAGGCGCGCCGCATCGCCGCATCGTCCGATAACGAAGCAAGTCATGACGAGCCGTGGATCGCAGCCCGCGACGCCGCCGTGATGGGGCTGCTTTATGGAGCTGGTCTGCGCATCTCCGAAGCGCTCGGCATATCGAGGCGTGACGCACCCGTCGGGGCTCGCGAATCGATCGCCGTCGTCGGCAAGGGCCGCAAGGTCCGGCAGGTTCCGGTGATCCTGCCAGTTCGGACGATGATCGAACAATATCTGAAGCTGTGTCCCCATGTGCTCGCTCCGGATGAACTCCTGTTCAGAGGCGCCAAGGGAGGTCCGCTGAGCCCCCGGTTGATTCAGCTTCAGATGGAGCGGATGCGGGGAGCTTTGGGTCTTCCATCGAGCGCGACGCCTCACGCCCTGCGCCATTCGTTCGCCACTCATCTGTTGAGCAGGGGTGGCGATCTGCGCAGCATCCAGGAGCTTCTGGGTCACGCATCGTTGTCGACGACACAGATTTATACAGCCGTCGACAGCGCGCGGCTGCTGGACGCCTATCGGAGCGCGCATCCCAGAGCGGTTTGATCAAACCTTGGGAGACGAGCGGCGATAATGGCGGCGCAATCGCAGCGCCTTCCCGAGAAATCCGCTGGATCCGGCTTGCCGGCTTTCCCAATGCGCTAGCACCGAACGAAATTCGACGATGCGCGCGCGGACGATGGCCTTGTAGGGCGCCGTAAGCGCATGCGCCCAGTCGATACATTTCAGCGTCAGCCTGTAGAGCGACGCCAGCCATGCCATCGACAACAGCTTGTCGCGCAGCAGGTCGAACAGGAAGGCGACGACTCCGAACGCCACGAATTTAGCCGCCACGAAACACAGGATGCCCAGCGCCCAATGTCCGGTCGCCAGCAGCCATAGCGCCAGAAACTTGAAGGGCTCGATGATCGCGAGCGGTATCAGGAAGACCAGCAAGGCTGTGGGGGGCGGCAGAGGTTGGACGGCTTTGGCGATCGACACCTTGAGGCGTTCCAGCGGCAGGATCTGAAGCAGGCGGCGGCCAAGCCGGACGCAGAGATCCCAAACCCACGCCTCGAACAGAAAGACGAGCGCGACCGCGATCCAGAACGGCTTCGACCACTTGCGCATTCCGCCTCCATTAGCGGGCGGCGATGCGCCGACCGGCGCGATGCCTGCGCTCAGATATGGATGGAACGCTTGTCCACGCCAAGAGCCGCTTCCTTCACGGCTTCCGACATGGTCGGATGCGCGTGGCAGGTGCGGGCCAGATCTTCAGCTGAGCCGCCGAACTCCATCAGCAGAACCGCTTCGCCGATCAGTTCGCCCGCGCCTGCGCCGATTATGTGGACGCCGAGAACGTGATCGTCCTTTGCGTCGGCCAGGATTTTCACGAAACCATCGGAATGGCGCATGGCGCGCGCGCGGCCATTTGCCGTGAAAGGGAACTTGCCGACCCGGTAGTCGACGCCGGCTGCCTTCAGTTCTTCCTCGGTCTTGCCGACGGCCGCGATTTCCGGCTGCGTGTAAACGACGCTCGGAATCGCGTTGTAATTTACGTGGCCATGTTGTCCGGCGAGAATTTCCGCCGCAGCGACGCCTTCATCTTCGGCCTTGTGCGCCAGCATGGGACCGCGGACGACGTCGCCGATGGCGTAGATGCCCGGCACATTCGTGGCGAAATGATCGTCGATCACCACCCGCCCGCGCTCCATGGCGACACCGATCTGTTCCAGTCCCAATCCATCGGTGTTGGGACGGCGGCCGATGGCGATCAGCACAACGTCGGCGTCCAGCGTTTTGGCGTCTCCGCCAGCCGCAGGCTCAATCGTGACCTTGGCGCCCGCGCCAGCCGTTTCAACTTTCGTGACCTTATGGCCGAGATGGAACGCGAATCCCTGCTTGTCGAGGGTGCGTTGGAACTGCCGCGCCACTTCATTGTCGAGACCGGGCAGGATGCGATCGAGGAATTCCACGACCGTCACCTGCGTCCCGAGGCGACGCCAGACGGAGCCGAGTTCCAGTCCGATGACGCCTGCGCCGACCACAACGAGCTTCTGTGGAACGCGGTCGAGTTCCAAAGCCCCCGTAGACGACACGACGATCTTCTCGTCAATCGTAACGCCCGGAAGGGCTGCGACCTCGGACCCGGTCGCGATGACGATGTTTTTCGACTCCAGCGTGGTCGCCTTCCCCTCTCCGTCGGTCACCACGACCTTGCCGGGTGCGGGAATGGAGCCTGTTCCGGTGAAGGAATCGACCTTGTTCTTCTTCAGCAAAAAGCCGACGCCGTTGACATTGGCAGCCACTGTATCGGCTTTGTGCTTCATCATCGCCGGCAGATCGAGCTGCGGCTTGCCGATCACGATGCCGAGCGGCGCAAAGTCATGTCCGGCCAGCTCGAACATCTCCGACGCATGCAGAAGCGCCTTTGACGGAATGCAACCGACATTGAGGCAGGTGCCGCCGTGCGTCTTGCGCTTTTCGACGACCGCAACCTTCAGGCCTAGTTGGGCGGCCCGGATGGCGCACACATAGCCGCCGGGGCCGGTGCCGATGACGATGAGGTCGTAAGCCATGAGGTTTCCTGTTCGATCGGGATGTGACCGTCGGGGCGTCGAGTCGACGCAAGGCGTCAGAAATCCAGTTAGCGGAAAATCAGAGCCGAATGGAATTCGGCTTTAGACTTGGTTCGTCCGACTCGCTCGGAGAACGTCTAACCGAGGCGCAACGGGGAAAATTGATTCTCCGTTGCGGAACTTATGTTCGTGCAATTTCAGCGCGATCGATCCTACAGATCGAGAACGAGGCGGGCAGGGTCTTCCAGCGCTTCCTTGACGCGGACCAGGAACGTCACGGCTTCCTTGCCGTCGACGATGCGGTGATCGTAGCTCAGCGCCAGATACATCATCGGGCGCGCTTCGATCTTGCCGCCCACGACCATCGGACGTTCCTGAATCTTGTGCATGCCGAGGATGCCGGACTGCGGCGCATTCAGGATCGGTGTGGACATCAGCGAACCGTAGATGCCGCCGTTGGTGATCGTGAACGTGCCGCCCTGCATCTCGTCGATCTTCAGCTGGCCGTCGCGGGCGCGCTTGCCGAAATCCGCGATGGTCTTCTCGACCGCCGCGATTCCGAGCTGATCGGCGTTGCGAACCACCGGCACCACGAGGCCGCGGTCGGTTCCGACCGCGATGCCGATGTGGTAATAGTTCTTGTAGATCAGGTCGGTTCCGTCGATCTCCGCGTTGACGGCGGGCACGTCCTTGAGCGCCTGAACGACGGCTTTGGCGAAGAAGCCCATGAAACCAAGTTTGGCGCCGTGCTTCTTCTCGAACACGTCCTTGTACTTGTTCCGCAGGCTCATCACCTCGGTCATGTCGACTTCGTTGAACGTCGTCAGCATGGCGGCGGTATTCTGGGCGTCCTTCAGCCGGCGCGCGATGGTCTGGCGCAACTTCGTCATCCGAACGCGCTCTTCGCGCGAGGCGTCGTCGACCGACGTCGGGACGCGCACCGCGACGGGAGCAGGCGCTGCAGCGGGGGCGGCCGGCTGAGGCGCAGCGATGGCCGCGAGCACGTCGCCTTTCAGCACCTGGCCGCGCACGCCGCTTCCGGACACCGAAGCGGGATCGACCTTGTTGTCGGCTGCGATCTTGGCGGCCGCCGGCGAGGGCGGCATGGCCGACGCGGCCGGCTTGGGGGCGACGGAGGCGGGGGACGTGGGAGCTGCGACCGCCGCTGGTTGCGCCGAAGCGCCCCCTGCCAGAATTTGGCCGAGCAAAGCGCCGACGCCGACGGTTTCGCCGTCCTTGGCGGTGATCTCGGCCAGCACGCCCGCCGTGGGGGCGTTGACTTCCAGCGTCACCTTGTCGGTTTCGAGTTCGACGAGCGGCTCGTCAGCCTTCACGGTTTCGCCCTGCTTCTTGAACCACTTCCCGATGGTCGCCTCGGTGACCGATTCGCCGAGAGTGGGAACGCGAATTTCAGTAGCCATGCCATCACGTCCGCAGAACCTGCGGTCCTTCAGTTGGAAATTTATTTTCGTGTCGTCGAACCGTTATGGAGCGAAAGCCTCGTCCACAAAGGCTTTAAGTTGCGCCAGATGCTTTGACATCAGGCCCGTAGCGGTCGCGGCCGACGCAGGCCGTCCGACATAGCGGGCGCGCTTCGATTTGCCGCCCGTCTGGGTCAGAACCCATTCGAGATAAGGCTCGACGAAACTCCAGGACCCCATGTTCTTGGGTTCCTCCTGACACCAGACGATGTCGGCTTTCTTGAAGCGCGACAGACCGGTGACCAACGCCTTTAGCGGGAACGGATAGAGCTGCTCGACCCGAACCAGATAGACATCGTCGATGCCGGCGCGCTCGCGCTCCTCATACAGGTCGTAATAGACCTTGCCGGTGCACAGAATCACGCGGCGGATCTTGTCGTCGCGCACCAGCTTGGTCTTCTGGCCCTTCAGCTTTTCGGCGTCGTCCCACAGCAGGCGGTGGAAGGTCGCGCCACTGGCCAGATCGGCGAGGTTCGATACCGCGCGCTTGTGGCGCAGCAGCGACTTCGGCGTCATCAGGATCAGTGGCTTGCGGATGTCGCGCTTCAACTGCCGGCGCAGGATGTGGAAGTATTGAGCGGGCGTCGAGCAATTTGCGACCTGCATGTTGTCTTCGGCGCACATCTGCAGATAGCGTTCGAGACGGGCCGATGAATGCTCCGGACCCTGACCTTCATAACCGTGCGGCAGAAGGCAAACGAGGCCCGACATGCGCAGCCATTTGCGTTCGCCCGACGAGATGAACTGGTCGAACAGAACCTGCGCGCCATTGGCGAAGTCGCCGAACTGGGCTTCCCACATCACCAGCGCGTTGGGCTCGGTGAGCGAATAGCCGTATTCGAACCCCAACACCGCCTCTTCGGACAGCATCGAGTTGATGACCTCGTAGCGGGCCTGACCGTCACGAATGCTGTTCAGCGGCACGCAACGGCCTTCGGTCTCTTGATCGATCAGCACCGAATGGCGCTGCGAGAAGGTCCCGCGCTCGCTGTCCTGACCCGATAGGCGCACCGGATGGCCTTCGTCGACCAGCGATGCGAAGGCTAGAGACTCGGCCATAGCCCAATCGAGTTCGGCGCCGGTCTCGATCATCTTGCGACGACCATCGATGAAGCGCTGGATCGTCTTGTGAACGTTGAAGCCCTCGGGAATCGAGGTCAGGCGTTCGCCGAGCCACTTGAGCTTCTCGATGTCGATGCCGGTCTGGCCGCGGCGCGGATCGTCGATCATATCGCCGGCGGGACGCAGGCCGGCCCAACGGCCGTCGAGCCAGTCGGCCTTGTTAGGCTTGTAGCTCTGGGCCGCCTCGAATTCAGCGTCCAGCCGCTCGCGCCAGTCGGCCGTCTGCTTGTCGGCTTCCCCGCGCGCGATGACGCCTTCGTCGACGAGCTTGTCGGTGTAGATCTCGAGCGACGTCTTGTGCGATCGGATCTTCTGATACATCAGCGGCTGGGTGAAGCCCGGCTCATCGCCTTCGTTGTGGCCGAAGCGGCGGTAGCAGAACATGTCGATCACCACCGGCTTGTGGAATTTCTGCCGGAATTCGATGGCGATCTTCGCCGCATACACGACGGCTTCGGGATCGTCGCCGTTGACGTGAATGATCGGCGCTTCGATCATCTTCGCCACATCGGACGGATAGGGCGACGACCGCGAGTAACGCGGATAGGTCGTGAATCCGATCTGGTTGTTGACGATGAAGTGGATCGACCCACCCGTGCGATGACCCTTCAGCCCCGAGAGGCCAAAGCATTCCGCCACGACGCCCTGTCCGGCAAACGCGGCGTCGCCGTGAATGAGTAACGGCAGAACCTGGGTGCGCTCGACGATGTCGTGCAACTGATCCTGCTTGGCGCGCACCTTGCCTAGAACGACAGGATCGGCGATTTCGAGATGCGACGGGTTGGCGGTGAGCGACAAATGGACCTTGTTGCCATCGAACTCGCGATCCGACGAGGCGCCGAGGTGATATTTGACGTCGCCGGAGCCTTCGACCTCGTCGGGCGTGAATGAACCGCCCTTGAACTCATGGAAGATCGCGCGGTGCGGCTTCGCCATGACCTGGGCGAGGACGTTCAATCGGCCGCGATGCGACATGCCGATGACGATTTCCTTCACGCCGAGCGCGCCACCGCGCTTGATGATCTGCTCCAGCGCGGGAACCATAGATTCGCCGCCGTCAAGGCCAAAGCGCTTGGTGCCGCGGAAGCGCAGATCGCAGAATTTCTCGAAGCCTTCGGCTTCCAGCAGCTTGTGCAGGATGGCGCGCTTGCCTTCCTTGGTGAAGGTGATGGCCTTGTCCGGCCCCTCGATGCGTTCCTGCATCCAGGCCTTCTCGGCCGGATCGGAAATGTGCATGAATTCGAAACCGATCGTGTCGCAATAGGTGCGGCGCAGGATCGCCAGCATTTCGGGGATCGTGGCGAATTCCAGACACAGCACGCGGTCGAGGAAGATCTTGCGTTCGTAGTCGGCTTCGGTGAACCCGTAGCTCGACGGATGCAGCTCCTCGTGATCCTTGGCGGGTTCGAGACCCAGCGGATCGAGGTTGGCATGCAAGTGGCCGCGCATGCGATAGGCGCGGATCATCATCAGGGCGCGAACGCTGTCGCGCGTGGCGCGCTGCACATCGGCGGCCGTGACCGACTGGCCCTTGCCGGTCGCGGTCGTCGAAATCTTCGCGTTGATCGCCTTCTCGACCTGCGACCAGTTTCCGTCGAGGGCGGACACCAGTTCGCCATTCGCATGGATCGGCCAGTTCGACTTCGTCCAGGACGCGCCTTCGGCGTTCTTGCGGACGTCGTCGCGGGATTCGTTCAGTCCGGCGAAGAAATCGCGCCATTCGGCGTCGACGCTAGCGGGATCGCGCTCGTAGCGCGCGTGCAGATCCTCGATGTAGGCGGCGTTGCCGCCGTAGAGGAACGAGGTTTGAAGCAGGGTTTCGTTGAGGTTCTGACGAGCCATTGTCTCACCGATCTTTCATCGGTTGGTCCAGAATAGGATAGAAATGCTCCCGCCCGCCGGTGCGCGCGGGAGCGTTGAATCACCGGCCGGCGAGCACTTCCACGAGGGTCTTGCCGAGCCGCGCAGGCGACGGAGAAACCCGAATGCCGGCTTCTTCCATCGCGGCGATCTTGTCTTCCGCGCCGCCCTTGCCGCCCGAAATGATCGCGCCAGCGTGACCCATGCGGCGTCCCGGAGGCGCCGTGCGGCCGGCGATGAAGCCGACCATGGGTTTCTTGCGCCCGCGCTTGGCTTCGTCCTTCAGGAACTGCGCCGCCTCTTCTTCCGCCGAGCCGCCGATCTCGCCGATCATGATGATCGACTCGGTCTTGCCGTCGGCCAGAAAGAGTTCGAGCACGTCGATGAACTCGGTGCCCTTGACGGGGTCCCCGCCGATGCCGACCGCCGAGGTCTGTCCGAGACCGACCTGCGAGGTCTGGAAGACCGCCTCGTAGGTCAGCGTGCCGGAGCGCGACACGATGCCCACGTTGCCGACGCGGAAGATGTTGGCCGGCATGATGCCGATCTTCGATTCGCCAGCCGTGACGATGCCGGGGCAGTTGGGGCCGATCAGCCGGGACTTCGAGCCCGTCAGGGCGCGCTTGACGCGGATCATGTCGGCGACCGGAATGCCTTCCGTGATGCAGACGATGAGCGGCACCTCAGCGGAAATCGCCTCGCAGATCGAGTCGGCCGCGAACGGCGGCGGAACGTAAACGACGGAGGCGTCGGCCCCGGTCGCTTCGCGCGCTTCGGCGACGGTGTCGAACACGGGCAGGCCGATGTGCGTCGAGCCGCCTTTGCCGGGCGTCACGCCGCCGACCATCTTGGTGCCATACGCGATGGCCTGCTCGGAATGGAAGGTGCCGTTCTTGCCAGTGAAGCCCTGGCAGATGACCTTGGTGTTCTTGTCGATCAGGACGGACATTATTTGGTCTCCTTGACGGCCTTCACGATCTTCTGGGCGGCGTCGTCCAGGTCGTCGGCGGGGATGACGTTGAGGCCGGACTCGCGAATGATCTTCTTGCCTTCCTCGACATTGGTGCCTTCGAGGCGGACGACGAGCGGAACCTTGAGGCCGACGGCCTTGACGGCTGCGATCACGCCGCGCGCGATCACGTCGCACTTCATGATGCCGCCGAAGATGTTGATCAAAATGCCCTTCACGTTTGGATCGGCGGTGATGATCTTGAACGCAGCGGTGACCTTCTCTTCGGAAGCGCCGCCGCCGACATCGAGGAAGTTCGCCGGCGATTCGCCGTAGAGCTTGATGATGTCGAGCGTCGCCATCGCGAGGCCTGCGCCATTGACCATGCAGCCGATCGTGCCGTCGAGCGTGATGTAAGCGAGGTCGTGCTTGGACGCTTCGATTTCCTTGGCGTCTTCTTCACTCTCGTCACGCAGGGCGACGATCTCGGGATGGCGATAAAGCGCGTTCGAATCGAAGGAGACCTTCGCGTCGAGGCACTTGAGCTGGCCCTGCTTGGTGATGATCAGCGGGTTTATCTCGAGCATCGCCATGTCGGTCGACACGAACGCCTTGTAGAGCTGGTCGACCAGCTTGCCGGCCTGCTTGGCGAGGTCGCCCGACAGATTGAGCACCTTGGCGACCGTGCGGCCGTGGTGCGGCATGACGCCGGTAGCGGGATCGATCGAGAACGTATGGATCTTCTCGGGAGTCGAGTGGGCGACTTCCTCGATATCCATGCCGCCTTCGGTCGAGACGACGAACGACACGCGCGAGGTGACGCGATCGACCAGCGCCGAGAGGTAGAACTCCTTCTCGATGTCGGAGCCTTCCTCGATGTAGAGGCGGTTCACCTGCTTGCCGGCGGGGCCGGTCTGGATCGTGACGAGCGTCTTGCCGAGCATCTGGCCAACGAAGGTCTTCACTTCCTCGACCGACTTCGCGAGCCGGACGCCGCCCTTGTCGCCGGCTTCCGGCTCCTTGAACTTGCCCTTGCCGCGGCCGCCCGCGTGGATCTGGGATTTGACGACCCACAGGGGTCCGCCGAGCTCACGCGCCGCCGCTTCGGCGTTGGCGACGTCGAGAATGGCGATGCCGCGGGATACGGGCGCGCCGAATTCCTTCAGAATGGCTTTTGCCTGATATTCGTGGATGTTCATGGATATTTCCTCCAGCGCCGGCGCGAACCGGCGAGTCGCGTTCCGGCGGCCCGATGACGAGCCGCCGGCAGGGACGAATCCCTTATTTCGCGAAAGCGGGGTTGATGGTCTTGCAGGCGTCGATGAGCGTCTGGACGGACTTCACCGACTTGGAGAACATCTCCTGCTCGGCGGCGTCGAGAGTCACTTCGACGATCTTTTCTACGCCATTCTTGCCGATGACGATCGGGACGCCGACATAGGTGTCCTTCACGCCGTACTGGCCGGTGAGGTAGGCGGCGGCCGGCAGGACGCGGCGCTTGTCGCGCAGATAGCTTTCGGCCATCGCGATGGCGGATGAGGCCGGCGCATAGAAGGCCGAGCCGGTCTTCAGCAGGTTGACGATTTCGCCGCCGCCGCCGCGCGTGCGGGCGATCATGGCGTCGAGCTTCTCCTGCGTGGTCCAGCCCATCTTGACGAGATCGGTCAGGGGGATGCCGGCGACCGTCGAATAACGCACGGACGGAACCATGTCGTCGCCGTGGCCGCCCAGCACGAAGGCCGTTACGTCTTCCACGGATACGTTGAACTCTTCGGCGAGGAAGTGGCGGAAACGTGCCGAATCGAGCACCCCGGCCATGCCGACGACCTTGTTGGCCGGAAGGCCGCTGGTCTTTTGCAGCGCCCAGACCATTGCATCGAGCGGGTTGGTGATGCAGATCACGAACGCGTCG
>CANJEY010000008.1 GCA_947472615.1 Beijerinckiaceae bacterium | reverse complement strand
GTTGCGCATCGATATGCGTCACAGGCAGGAAATCGACCGTGCGTTCGCCCATCTGCACGCGGATTACTTCGCCGAGCTTGCAGTCTCCGTATTCATCGACGCCGATGAACAGGACGGAGAAGTCCGCCGGATGGCGCGAGAGAATGTGCCGAACGTGCGTCTCTATGCCGCCGAGCTTGGACCCGCGCGGGTCCATCGGGTGCATGAGGCAGATGCGATAGCCGGATGTCGCGGACGTCATCGTAGAATCAGCTTCCCTGCAAGGTTGTGCTGCCGATGCGCGGCGCGCGCAGCTTCGGCATGGCGAGGTCAGTCAGCAGTGCAGCACACTTGGCATAACGCATCGCTAATCGGCCCGGATTCGTCATCAGCCGCCAGGCCCATTCGAGATTGAGCTTCTGCATCAGAACAGGCGCGCGCTTCTGCTGGCCGGAGATGAAATCGACCGCCGCGCCAACGCACAGGAAGCCGAGGCGCGGATAGCGCATCCACATGCGATCGGAAAATAGTTCCTGCTTCGGCGCGCCGAGCAGAACGAAGCAGAGCTTCGCGCCTGACGCCACGATTCGCTGGCCATAGGCGTCGGCTTCTTTCGACGACGGATCGAACCCCATGGGGGGCGATTCCATGCCGCGAATGTCGAGCGACGGATATTTCGCCTTCAGTTCGACAGAAGCCGCATCGAGCGATTCCTTCGACGAACCGAAGAAATAAACCGGAATCCCGTCCCGGGCGGCGAGTTCGCAAACCGGCCACACCATGTCGGCGCCGGTCGTGCGTTCGAGCTTCGCGCCCTGACGACGCGCCAGCGCCACGATGGGCGCTCCATCCGCTGTAACGAATGTGGCGCGATCATAGGCCGCACGAAACTTCTCGTCGCCCCGGCGCTTGACGAGGTGATCCATGTTCAGCGTGAACAGCGTGAAGCCGAGGCCCGCCTTCATGCGCGCGCTGATCCTGCCGAGAACGTCCGTCTGCGTCGCAATGTTGATGGGCTGGGTATCGATGAGCGCCAGCGGCGCCAAATCGCGGGAGACAACATTTTCCATTTTGGTGCGCCTCTGAGCCTGTTCGCGGAGTGCGCTGAACAGGCTGCAAGAGGGCGACCACGGAATTGTGTGTCGAAATGAAACAGGGCCGCAGAGATATTCCGCGCTTCAGACACGCGGTTTCGCGACCTTTTGGAGTTGGCAAGACGCGCACCGCGAAAGCGCGCTTTGCGTCAGGCGAGGCGGATGCGGCGCATCAGCATATCGCGCAATCGAACCGCGCGTGTCACGACTTCATGGGGATAAAGCGCCGCAAGCGCACACCCATAGGCGACAGCCCCGATCGCGACCTCGACTCCGAGTTGCACCGGAAGCGCATTCGACGCCGGATGCAGGCGCGATGCGTTCACCGCCAAAGCCATGGCGGCTGTGGCGAGCAGGATGCGGCCAGCCTCGTCCCAAGGCAGCGGCAGACCGAACTTCACCACCGACAACGCGAAGCCGAACACCAGCCCGACGACCGTCCCGAAAAGACACCCCAGCACAGCGCCGAAGAGACCGAACGACGATGCCCCGATCGCGCAACCAGCGACCGTTGCAATCGCCTCGACGCTGTTGACCCAGATGGTCATCGGGGTCTTCTCGAGCAGGATCATCGGCTGGTCGCCGAAGTGCATGCGGAAATTGCGCAACGCGCCCGCGAGCGCCGCAACGGGCAGAATGATTGTGGTGACGTCGCGGAACGGTTCGGCGATCATCAGCTGCACGACATCGGGCGACACCAGCGCGATGCCGGCCGTCGCCGGGGCCAGAATGCCGAGCAGCAAGGCGCCGCCGGCCGATAACTGACGCAGCGCGTCGTCGATGGAACCTGTCTTCAGGCGGGCGACCGCCAGCGGAAACGCAGCCGCTGTCACCAGCATCGCGGCGACAGACGCCAACCGCTGCCCGAGGCCCCAGCCGACCGAAATGAGTCCGAGCGCTTCGGCGCCATTCAGACGCTCGATGATGATGCGAATGCCGTTGACGCAGATCCACGAGATCACGCCGCCCAGCAGCAGCGGCAAGCCGAACGCGAGCGCCCGCCACAGCATGGCGGTCGTGGGCATCGCGACGCGATAACCCATGCGCATCATGCGCCATGACAAGGCGAGGCCGATGATTTTCGCAATGGCGAATCCGGCAAGCGCCGATTCCGGCGTCGCCGCCATGCGCGAGAGGAAAAGATAGGCCAGTGCAAAGCCGCCGACCGGGCCGACGAGTTGCGACAGCGTGTAGGCGCCGATCATGCCCCGCGCGCGCGCGCGTTCGCCCATATGAGTGCCGGTGCATCGCGACGTGGTGAACAGCACAGTCCACAGGATCAACGTCGGCGTGAGTTCGAGGCGAAACACTACGAGCGACGCGACGCCGATGAGCGCCTGCCCCACAGACGAAACCCACAGGATCGCATTCTCGGCCCGCTGGAATTTTTGCTGCTCGTCCGCGCCGTCGAACGTCCCGACATAGCGCAGCGTATAGGCCGACCACCACGAGAGACAGCCGATGAAAGCCAATTCCTGCGCCGCCATGATCGAGGTCAGCAGCCCATAGGCGTCCGGCTGCAGCCAATGCGTCCACACAACTGCGGCGATGAACTGGAACATTGGTCCCAGCAATTGCGCCGGCAGATAGAGGATCGTCTGACGAATCAGCATGTCTGCAATCCGTCCCGGCGCGCGAGTCTTCCGATCAGGTCGACGGCACTCCCATGATCGGCGCGCGCCGCCGACATCCAGCGGTCGAGGTTGGCGCCAGCGGCCTGCACCTGCTGGGCGCGCCATCCCGAAACCGCCGTCATCGCGGCGATGCGATCAGCCGAGGACGTCGCATCGGTCGTGTCGATCAACAGGCCGCAATCGCCCAGCACCTCGCGGAACACCGCGATGTCAGAGGCGATCACCGGCAGGCCGGCGTATTGGGCTTCCAGCAATGGCAGGCCGAGACCCTCGTCGTGCGAGGTCGCGATCAGCGCGTCTGCGGATTCGACGATGGCGCGGACCGTCGCCATCTCCTGATAGCCATGCATGGTGACGCCGGGCGTCGCCTGCAGGATGCGCGAATCCTCGCCCCAGCCGAAACGGCCGACGATGTCCAGCGTCGCCTCGGGAAAGTGTCGGGCGCGCAAGGCGGTGAGGATGGCGGCTGCCGCGAGCAGATTCTTGCGCGGCTCCACAGTGCCCAGCGCCACGAGCCGCAGCTTGCCGGCCTCGTTGATGCGAGCGGCGCGATCGCCGACCGCGAGGCCGAACACGTTGCGCACCGCGGGACGATAGAGCGATATGTCCGCATCCGGCCGACAAAAGCGGCGAACTTCGTCGCGCGTCGTCTGCGAGTTAACCAGAAAACGCGGTAGCTTTTTCAGCGCCAGCCGGAACGGCGCGGCCATGTAGATCTTGGCGCGCGGATTGAGATCCTGCCAGCGCGTGATCAGAAACACATCGTGGATATAGGGCAGCACGCGTGCGCCGAAGGCTGTGGCGAGCGGCGACGGCGGAAAGCCCGGACACAGCAGGATCGCGTTGCGGTCTCGCAACAGACGCAGCGGCAGGGCGATCGACTGCCGGAAGATCATGTCGGGGACGCCACTGGAGCGGACGATCTCGACCGGCAACGGCGAGAGCGCGTCGGCGCTGAACAATTCCAGAGTGATGCGCTCGATGCCGGTGACATGCCGGCCACAATGGGTGTGATCGACAAGGATCGTGGTTTTGGGCTCGCCCGTTATCGCGCGCGGCGCACGCGTGATCTCGACGGCGCTCATCGGCGCACCCGGATCGCGCGCAACGCGGAGGGAGCATCCACTCGCATCATCGTCAGGATCATGATGACGAACATGCCGAACGAGCATGTCTTCGCCGACAGGCTGACCGAGGTCGAGGCGAGCAGATAGAAATAGATCAAAAGAATGACCGTGTTGATGCGCGTTGCGGTGACCAGCTGCCAGCTGAAGGCGAAGAGCGCGAGAAAGAAAATCATGCTCATCGCCACACCGTTCGTGAGGATGAACGCAACCCAGAAGCTTTCAATGCCGTACTCGATACCCTCGGTGCGCTGCAGGCTGGAGATGAGCGCCGAATCCGGCCCGAAAACAAGATCTTCCCATGTGATATAGTTAAATAGCTTGAGCATGATCACGCGCGCCTTGGCGCTGCCCTGATCGTCCACGAAACGCTGCAGCATCTGGTCGAAGAAGCCCGCGTCGATCGCATAAATGAACGCCGCGATGACCACGGGGGCCGCCATCAGCATCAATCCCGTCTGCAACATATCGACGCGGCCGCCGCGCAGGAAGCGCGACATGTCCCAGAATCCGACGCAGGCGAGCAGCAAGATCGTCAGCACCAAGGCCGAACGGCCGCCGAAGGCGATCATGGCGATCAATTGCAGGCTCATGACGGCTGGGCGCATCAGCTTCGGCAAATCCTGACCGCCGCCCAATCCGAGCAGCAGCGCATAGGAGCCGGTGATCGATGCATTCGCCAGCGGATGCCCAAGCAGAGCAGTCGAGCGCCAGTCCACCTCGATCAGCAGCGTGCCGGCCACATAGGGCGTCAGCCGATAGCCGCTCAGATATTCGTAAAGACCGAGCAGCGCATTCGCGTTCAATAGTAAATGAATGATCAACGCGGCGCGGCGCTTCTCGCTCGCCGCCATCGTGCCGGCCAGCGCGAACAGCATCGCCGGCAACGCGAAGGTGTCGATCAGTGGCGTGAACGGGCCTTTCTTGATGACGATCGTGAAGAACATCAGCAGCGCCCAGGCGAACAGATACATCGCCAGCGCGGGCGGACGCGAGAAATCGTCGAGGATCGTCAGCGGATTGCCGCGCCCGAACGCCACCAACACCAGCGCCAGCAGCACCAGCCAAGTGCCGGGATGCACTTTTTCGATAACGCTGCCGCCCACGTCCTCGTAGCTGAAGCCCCAGTTGAACAGCAGCATCGGCGAGACGAGAAAGAACAGCGCGATGCCGAGCAGCGTCAGCGAGCGCACGCAGAAACGCGCCGCCGCCTGAAATGCGCCGAGCCGCCGGGCCGCGAGCGCCGGGTCCGGATATTGACCGAGCGCGGCGTCGCTCATCACGCAGCCCTCGCGGCGCGCGCTTTCGACAGAATGGCGCCTGCAAGCTTGCGGCGGGGAATGTCGAGGTCCTGCATCAGGGTTTCGGCGTCGATGGCGTCGGCCTGCGCGGCGTCGGCGACGACCACGACACGATCGACGGCCTGCGCGATCTGGCGCGTTTCCTCGTCGTCGATCGACGGCCCGTCGATGAGCACGAGATCGAAGACGCCGCTGAAGCCCTCGAAGCGCTGCGTGGTGGAGCGATGCGTCAGGCGACGCACGATCGCCTCTTCGGCCTCGAGGATCGGCACCACATAAAGTTCGCCATTATCGTCGGCGTCGAGGCGATAGACGACGCGTGTTTCTCCCGGAAGATCGATCAGGCTCGGCCGCGCGTTGGGAGCGACGAGTTCCTTCAGCGACGGCCGGGCGCGGTTGGCGTCGATCAGCAGCACGCTTGCGCCCGCCGCGCAGGCCGCACGCGCGAGGTTCACGGCGATGCTGGTCTTGCCGACGCCGTGCGACGGGCTGGTGACCAGAATGGTGCGCGCCTGCGGGCCCCGTCCCTTGCGGTCGCCCTGCAGGCCGAGCGATTTCGCAGCGGCGGACACAGCCTTCGAGTATGGCGATTGCGGGTCGCGCGCCAGCATGTCGAGCAACGATAGTGCGACGGGCGGCGCTGGCTTGCGGCGATTCACGAGATCACGGATGCGCTGGATCGCCGAGGCTGCGGACGCTGGCTGCGACACCAGCGGCACGGAGCCGATCACCCTGACTCCGCCGTTAGACGGCGCGACGATTGTCGCCGCGGTGCGAAGACCGGGTGTGGGTTGCGTGGCGCTGACCGCCATGTATTCGCGCACGAGCGCGCTGCCGGACCCGAGAAAGAGTCCCGCCGCCAGCGCGATCGCCAGGATGGCGAATGTCTTCGGCGACGACGGCGCCTGAGGCGGGCTCGCGGGCGCGATGACGCGGGCCACAGGGCCTTCGGTGAGATCGGCCGCGATGCTTTCGCGGGCGCGCAGGAAGCGCTCGAACACGGTGCGCGTCGCATCGGCGTCGCGCTCGAGTTCCTTCAACTGCACGATGGACTGGTTCGTGGTGTTGGTGACGCCGCGCGCCTGATCGATGCGGCGGTGGATCTCGGTCTCATTGGCGCGCGCCACCTGATATTCGTTCGACGCGCCATCGGAGATGCGGCGCACTTCCTCGATGATGAGTTGGCGCGTGTCGCGCAGCTGCGTCTGCACTTCCTTCAACGCCGGATGACGCTCGCCGAGCGTGGTGCGGTAATTGGCGTCCTGCCGCACGATCTCGGCGAATTGTCCGCGCAGCTTGTCAAGCATGGCGGACTTGAGCGCGTCGGACGTCGAGTCCGGAATTTTGCCGGATGCGATGATTCGCTGCGCCTGATCGTATTTCGACTTCGCCTCGGTGGTGCGCGTGCGGGCCTTGGCGAGTTCCGTCGTCAGCTCCGAAAGCTCCTGCTCGTTGACGAGCTTGCCGCTGGCGTCGGTGATGCGGTGTTCCTGCTTATATTGCTGGACCTTGTTGTCGGCCTGCCGGACACGTTCCTGCAAATCGGCGACGCGCTCCTTCAGCCAGACGGTGTCGCGGCGAACGAGATCGGATTTGGCGTCCTGCTGGTCGGCGATGTAGGCGTCGGCGATATCGTTGGCGAGCCGCGCCGACTTCTGCGGATCGGAGGTCGAGACGTCGACGTCGATGACATAAGTGCGCTCCGAGCGCTTCACCGAAACATTGCGCGAGAAGGCGGCGAGCGCCCTCGCGGTGCGGTCTTCGCCCACGGGCGCGGGGGAGCCGAGGCCGATCGCGGCGAAGATCGTCGCCCGCAGTCCCGGCTGCGTCGGGACGAATTCCTGATCGGCGCCGAGATTTTCTCGGATCACGACGCGGCGCAGAACCGTGTCGGACGACAACAGCTTGACCTGGCTTTCAACGAGCGTCGCGTCGGGCGAGATATTGAGCTGGTTGGTCTGGTCAGAGCCGACAGGACCGCGGCCGCGCGCATCGACAAGGATCGAGACCGTTGACGTATAGGCTTTCTTGCTCACCGCCAGATAAGCGCCAGCCAGCGCCAGCGCGGCCAGAACACAGATGCCGATGAAGCGGCGCGCGGCGTAAAGCACGCCGATCAGATCGCGCAAATCGGCGCCCGCAGGCGGAGCAGCCGTCAGCGAATCAGTCCGCGAGCCCCTGAAGGCTTCCGGCTCGACGATCACCGCTGATCCGCGCTGACGATCCAATGGCACCTGTAAGCCTTTGACCAACAAATTGAATTCTAAAACACCTGCCGGACCGCCCGCAACACTGCCGCGCGAACCGGAAGGCTTCTGGAAAGAAAGTGTTAGCTATAAATTCTTACCAAACATTAACGGTGTCGCGACGGGAGGCGGCCAGCGTCACGTCCCATCTTTGCAACACCTGTGCGACCGCATCCCAGGCGGGCTTGCGGGCGAGGTTGTCGTCGAACAGCAACGGGCGCGGCAGACGGGTTGCCTTCGGGTTCTTGGCCAGCGCGGCATTGCGATAGCCGTTGTATTTGTCGGCCAGCTGCCAGGTGACGAGCATCTTGACCGCCGGAATGGTGAACACGCGCTTCAGGAATTCCTGATAGCGCTCGGCCACCTTCAGGTCGCGGTTCACCACATTGGCCGGGAAACTCTCGTCGTTCACGTCCATCTCTGTGATGTAGATATCGACCTTGCGGGTGGCGAGTTCGGCCACATAAGACTGAAACACGTCGTCGTCGAAGTCCATCTGCGGCTGCAGATGCGCCTGCAGGCCGACGGCGTGCAGCGGCAGACCCTGATCGAGCATGGCGTCGACGAGCGACAGAAGACGCGGCCGGATGCCCTTGCCCCAGTCGTTCTGGATCTCGCAATGGGCCTCGTTGATGCAGAGCTTGGCCGACTTGTCGATCGCATACGCCCGTGTGAACGCGCGCTTGATGTAGGATGGCCCCATGGCCTCGAGCCAGGGACCATTGCGGAATCCGAACGGCTTCTGATGATCGGGCCAGAACGGCTCGTTCACCACGTCCCATGACTGGATGCGGCCGGCGTAACGGGTGACAACCTTCTCGATGTGCTCATCGAACACACGGGTGATTTCCGCGCCGTTCATGCCTTTGAGCCAGCGCGGCGCATTCTCGTTCCACGCCAGCGTATGGCCGCGCACCATCACCTTCGACTTTTCGGCGAAGTCCATGATGGCGTCGGCGGCGGAGAAGTCGAACACGTCCTGACGCGGACGCAGGTGGTCGAACTTCATCGCCAGATCGGTCGTGACGATCTTTGTTTCCGATGCGTAGAGGCGGCCGTAATCGGCGTCGCGCAGGGCCTCTGTTCCAATGGAGGCGCCGAAAATGATGCCGGCGCGCTGGGCGATCGTCCCCAAGCCGTCTTTCGTGGCCGCGTGCGCCAGTGAGGGCGCCGCTCCCGTCGCGGCCAGTCCGGCGATACCGGACAATACGTTTCGTCTCGATACAGAGTTCATGGTGTGGCCTCTCCGCAGCGCCAGAACCGGACATTCCCGGCCCATCCGTCCCGCCGCGGGACAAACGGAAGCGCTTCGCTCAACTGGCAGCACGCGGCGTGCCAACGCTTCTCGGGCGCATCGCCACATCAAACAGCCCCGCATCGAGACACCCGGCTCAGGCACGGCGGTTGCGACCAAGGCGGTGCGGCAGCCGATGGCCCCCGAAAACGTACCGGGATCAGTCAGCGGCGTTTCAAAACGAGGCAATTATGTACGTCGAGCAGAATATCGTCTCAGATGTGGTCCAGTTGCGGACCCGCGCAGCCGGACCCGGCCACTGGTCCCGCTGGAACAACACGCTCAGCCGTCACACCGCGAGCGTTCGCGCCGTCTTCGGCCTGATCGCCGCCGCCTGCGACGCTTCGGCGATCGTGGTCAGCGCGCTGGTCGCCGGCTCCGTCTATCACGGGATGTTCTACGAGCAGGCCGGGATGGTCGAGGCGTTCCTGCGCCTTGGCTTCGTCATCGCCGCACTGTTCGTCATCCCGAACGCGATGCGCCGCGACTACGACACCAAGCTTTATCTGACGTTCAACGGTCATATCCAGCGTTCGTTCGCGATGTGGAACGTCGCGTTCGTCTCGTCGCTGCTGCTGGCCTTCATGTCGAAGTCGACGAACGAAGTTTCGCGCGGCACGGTGTTCCTGTTCTACATGGGCGGTTTCGCCACCGTCTGCGCCGTGCGCTGCGTCCTCGTCCGAATCTTGCACGATCACGCGGTTGATGGCGGCGCGGCGGCGCGGCGCGTGTTCCTCGTCGGCTACGAAGACGAGCTGAAGCACTTCGCCCGCAAATACGAGCCGGGCAAGCTCGGCATGCGCATCGTGTCGGCTGCAATCCTGCGCGGTCCCGAGACCCTGAAGGAAGACCTCGCGCTCGCCGCCGCCTCGGCTCGCGTGCTGCGCCCCGAAGACATCTACATTCTCGTGCCGTGGTCGAGCACCGAGACGATCGACGCCAGCATCGACGCCTTTATGCGCGTGCCGGCCTCGATCCATCTCGGCCCCGAGCGCGTGCTCGAACGCTTCAACGACGTCGAGTTGGAACGCAACGGCCCGATCACCAGCATCAGCCTCGTTCGCCGCCCGCTCACCGTGGCGGAAGTGGTGATGAAACGCTGCGTCGACATCGTGCTGGCGACGATTGCGCTGATCCTGCTCAGCCCCGTGTTCCTCATCACGGCGCTGCTGATCAAGCTCGACTCGCCCGGTCCTGTGCTGTTCTTCCAGCGCCGTTACGGTTTCAACCAGGAGACCTTCCGGATCTGCAAGTTCCGCTCGATGAAGACGATGGAGGACGATCGCAACGTCCGTCAGGCAACCAAGAACGACGACCGCATCACACGCGTCGGCCGCATCATCCGCAAGCTCAACATCGACGAACTGCCGCAGCTTCTCAATGTGCTGCTCGGCGACATGTCGCTCGTCGGGCCGCGCCCCCACGCGCTGGTGCACGACCAGCAGTACGACCGCTCGATCGAGTTCTACGCGCGCCGTCACAACGTGAAGCCCGGCATCACCGGCTGGGCGCAGGTCAACGGCTTCCGTGGCGAGACCACGACCGAAGACAAGATGCGCGGCCGAGTCGAACACGACCTTTATTACATCGACAACTGGTCGATGACGCTCGATTTCCAGATTCTCTGGCTGACCGTTTTTTCCAAGAAGGCCTATCGCAACGCCGGCTGATTCATGCGGACACATAGCAATCATCTGAACGAACCCAAAGGGTCGAACCGAAATGCCGATGGCGCGCCCCGCCATTCGGAGGTTTGACGGAGCAAGAGTATGTCGCACGCAGAAGCGCTCAGGTCGCAGGACTCGCTGATCGCCACACAACCCGACGCAGCCGCCTTCGGTTATCGCGTCGATATCGAAACAGAATACTGGCGCGTTCAGGCGCGTTGGGAAAAGCTCGCCAAGGTCGGCGCGTCGACGACGTTGCAGGGATCGTGCTGGCTCTCGGCGTTCTACGCCTCGATCGGCCGCATGCCGGGCGTCGAACCGGTGTTGGCGACCGTGTCGGACTCGCTATCGGGCCGCGATCTTCTCGGCCTGCCGCTGATCCGCAGCAAGCATGGCCGGTTACGGGTCGTCGAGTTCGCCGATCATGGCATGACGGATTACAACGCGCCGATCATCGGCTCGCTGGTGCCGCGCGATCTGCGCAACGTCCGCGAAATCTGGCGCGCATTGCGGCGGGCACTGCCGTCTTGCGATCTCGTCTCGTTCGACCGCATGCCGAAAGACATCGACGGCGTTCTCAATCCGCTGGCGATGCTCGACGGCGTGCACGGATCGAGCGTGAACCGCTATCTGCTCGAACTGCCGGATGACTGGGACGCATGGCGCAATGGCCTCGAACGCCGTTTCCGCCGCGAACTCGACGGCGCCTGGCGCAGCTTCTGTCACGAGGAAACCGCGTCGTTCCGCTTCCTGTCGACGTTACAGGACGCGCGTGACATGTTCTTCGGACTGAAGCGGCATCAGAAGTCGAGCGTCGTCGATCTCACCGGACCGTTCTTCATGGATCAGCCCAGCGTGCGGCTGTTCTACGAGAAACTGTTCATCGGCGGCCTGTCGGAACGCAGCGTGATGCTGTCGACGCTGACGATGGGCGACGAGCCGATCGCGACGCTGCTCGGGCTTGTGGACGGAAACACCTATACGCTCGTGCATCTGGCGACCGCCGGCGGACGCTGGAAGATGTATCTTCCCGGCCGTCTGGTGATCGAGCGCACGATGCAGGCGCTACATCAGCAGGGCTATCGGGCCTTCGACTTCACGACGGGCGAATACCCTTACAAGCGGATGTTTGGCGCGAGTGCGCTGCCGCTGGTCGACGCACATATCGCGGTATCGTGGCGCGCGCTTCCAACCGTGATCGGCGCGCGCGCCAAGCAGGTGATCGGACGCCACGAAGGCTTGCGCAACACTATGCACACGCTCGGCGCCTATCGCTGAGCCTCGTCAGCTCTTGTGAACGACGATCTCGGATCTGTTGTCCAGCTTCAGCCGGTCGACGAGTTCCTTGACGCGATCCGCCCGCGAGGCGTCGAGCACCAGCACGGCGTCGGGCGTCGACACGACGATGATGTCGTCGACGCCGATGACGGCGGTGAGCAGACCCTGCGAGCGCACATAGGTATTGCGCGCGTGCAGCACGATTCCGTCGCCGCGGACCGCATTGCCGTTGGCGTCGCGCTCGGTGAGATCGCGCACGGCCGACCATGTGCCAACGTCCGACCAGCCGATGTCGGCCGGGATGACGGCCGCGAGGTCGGTGCGCTCCATCACCGCGAAGTCGATCGACTTCTTCGTCGCCGCGCCGAATGCGTCTGCATCCAGCACCAGACATTCGCCGTCATGCGTGGCGTTCGCCACCGCGTGCGCAACCGGCTCTGCCATGGCCGGCTCGAAGCGCGCGATCTCGGCCTTCATCACGTCGGCGCGGAAAATGAAATTGCCCGAGTTCCACAGATAGCCTTCAGCGATGTAGCGCTGCGCGGTTTCTTCGTTGGGCTTCTCGACGAAAGCCGCGACCTTGCACACGTCGCCCTTTTGGCCAATGCGCGGGCCACGGCGGATATAGCCGTAGCCGGTCGCCGGAAATGTCGGCGCGATGCCGAGCGTCACAATGGAGCCTTCCGACGCCACAGCCGCCGCCTCGGCGCAGATCGCCACCATGCCGGCGCGATTGACGACCGCATGGTCGGCCGCCAGCACGGCCAGAACCGTTCCGGGCGCGCGCGCGAAGCCGATCTCGGCCGCGACCGCGACAGCCGGGCCTGAATCGCGGCGCATAGGCTCGAGCACGATGTCGGCCATCGCGCCGATGTCACGGACTTGCGCGGCGACGATGGACGCATAGTCGCGATTGGTGATCACCAGCGGCGTATCGAACAGCGGTGAGGCCGCCAGCATCGCCATCGTGTCCTGAAAGGTCGAGCGCTCGCCGAACAGCGCGATGAACTGCTTGGGCAATTGCTCGCGCGATTCCGGCCACATGCGCGTCCCCGCGCCGCCGCACATGATGACCGGGAGAACCTTCTGCATGGGGCGTCCGACAGTTAAGGAAAGGTTAAGCGGCGTGACAGGATGTTCGACGCTTTTTACGCGCCGAAAGTTACGGACCTGTCACCGCGCGGCCTCACGCCGCCTGACGCTGATAATCCTTCACGTCGGTGAACGCGATCTCAGGCCATTTCTCCTGCTCGTAGCGCAAGTTGAAGGCGGACGAGGCCATGAACACAGGCGCGCCGTCGAGATCGCGCGCGATCGAGGACGGATAGGCGCGCAGGAACTTGTCCATTTCGATCTGGCTCGCCGTCACCCAGCGGCAGATCTCGAAGCGGCTCGTTTCAAAACTGACGGGGAGGCCGTATTCGGCCTGCAGGCGCTCGGCCAGCACGTCCAGTTGAAGCGCGCCGACGACGCCGACAATCGCGCCCGAACCGTCGTTCGGCATGAACACTTGCACGACGCCTTCCTCGGCCATCTGCTGCAGCGCTTCGCGTAGCTTCTTGGCCTTCATGGCGTCGCCGATCTTGACGCGTCGCAGGATTTCCGGCGCGAAGCTCGGCACGCCGCGAAACACGACGTCCTCGCCCTCGGTCAGCGTATCGCCGATGCGCAGCGTGCCGTGATTGGGAATGCCGACCACGTCGCCCGCGAAGGCTTCCTCGGCGATATGGCGATCCTGCGCGAAGAAGAATTGCGGCGCGTTGATCGGCATCGTCTTGCCGGTGCGCACCAGCTTGGCCTTCATGCCGCGCGTCAGCCTGCCGGAACAGACACGCATGAAGGCGATGCGGTCGCGGTGGTTCGGGTCCATGTTCGCCTGAATCTTGAACACGAAGCCGGTCATCTTCGGCTCGCGCGCCTCGACGAAGCGTGAGGCGGAGTCGAGGCCGCGCGGCGGCGGCGCATAGTCGGCCAGCGCGTCGATCAGGTCGCGCACGCCGAAATTGCGCAGCGCGCTGCCGAAGAACACCGGCGTCAGGTGACCTTCGAGGAAGGGCGCCAGCTCGAAGGGCTTGCAGCCATCGCGCGCCAGTTCGATCTCGTCGATGAAGGCCTGCGCCTCGTGATCCGGCAGCAGGCCGCGCACCCGATCGTCGTCCGGCCCGCTGACGGGCGTCGGCACGGTTTCCTCATCGAGCTTGCGGAAGGCGTTGCGGCGCAAGTCAAACGTGCCGGCGAAGGAGCGGCCTCGGCCGATGGGCCACGTCACCGGCGCGGTGTCGAGCGCCAGCGTCTTCTCGATCTCGTCGAGCAGATCGAACGGATCGCGCGTCTCGCGGTCGAGTTTGTTGATGAAGGTGACGATTGGAATGTCGCGAAGGCGGCAGACTTCAAACAGCTTGCGGGTGCGGGCCTCGATGCCCTTGGCGGCGTCGATCACCATGATGGCGGAATCGACGGCTGTGAGCGTGCGATAGGTGTCTTCCGAGAAGTCCTCGTGGCCCGGCGTGTCGAGCAGGTTGAACACGCGGTCGTTGTACTCGAACGTCATCACCGAGGTGACGACCGAGATGCCGCGTTCGCGCTCGATACCCATCCAGTCGGAGCGCGTCTGGCGGCGATTGGCCTTGGCGCGGACTTCGCCGGCGAGCTGAATCGCGCCGCCGAAGAGCAGCAGTTTCTCGGTGAGCGTCGTCTTGCCGGCGTCAGGATGCGAGATGATCGCAAACGTGCGGCGCCGGGCGACGGGATCGGGGGCGGTCATGCGGGTCCTGATCGAGTGGCGCGTATCTGTTCAGCAGGCCCATAAGCCATAATCGGGCGAATGGGAACCTGTGGGCCTCAACCGGAAAGTCGCCCCTCGCCCTTCGAGAGGGCCGCTACGCGGCCTCCTCAGGGTGAAGGGCTTGTGGTTTTGAACCACCAAAAAGGCCTCATAGTGAGGAGCCCGCCCGGCGGGCGTCCCGAACCACGAGGCCGACCTGGCGGCATTGGTCTACTCCGCCGCCCGGTCGAGCGCCACATGCGCCGGCGCAGCCGCCGGTACGACAGCGTGGCCTGCCTGCGCGCCGCGATCATGCGAGTGGTCGCGCGCGAGGAACGTGTAGATCGCCGGCGTCACGAACAGCGTGAACAGCGTGCCGATCGACATGCCGGCGGCGATGACGACGCCGATGTCGAAGCGGCTGCGCGCGCCAGCGCCGTTGGCGATGATGAGTGGCACCATGGCGACCACCATGGCGGCAGTCGTCATCAGGATCGGCCGCAGGCGGACGCCGGCCGCATGCTCGATCGCCTCACGGCGGCCCATGCCCTCTTCTTCCTGCATGCGATTGGCGAATTCGACCATCAGAATGCCGTGCTTCGAGATCAGTCCGATCAGCGTCACCAGTCCGATCTGCGTGTAGATATTGATGCTGCCCGCACCCATCATGCCAAGAATATTCAACGGCAGCAGCGCGCCGAACATGGAGGTCGGCAGCGCCACGAGAATGATCAGCGGATCGCGGAAGCTCTCGAACTGCGCTGCGAGCACGAGGAAGATCACCACCAGCGCGAACAGGAAGGTGATCGCCAGCGTGTTGCCTTCCTGCTGCAACTGGCGGCTGTCGCCCTGGAAGTCGTAGCTGTAGCCGGCGGGGAAGATTTCGTCAGCCTTCTGCTTCAGGAAGTCGAGAGTCTCTCCGAGCGTGCGTCCGGGGAACGGCACGCCGGACAGCGTCGCGGAGTTCAACTGCTGGAAGCTCGTCAGCGCGTTCGGCTGCGTCGACTGCGTCACGGTCGCCACCGTGGACAGCGGCACGAGTTCGCCGTTCGAGGTGCGAACCTGATAGCGCGTCAGCCAGTCAGACACCTGGCGGAACTCGCGCGGCACCTGCGGAATCACCTGATAGCTGCGGCCATAGAGGCTGAAGCGATTCACGTAATTGCCGCCGAGGAAAGTGGCGAGCGACGCGCCGACGTCCTGCATGCTGATGCCGAGGCGATTGGCCTTGTCGGAATCGACGCGGAATTCATACTGAGGCGTGTCGAAATTCAGATCCGTGTCGGTGAAGATGAACAGACCGCTCTTCTGCGCCGCCGCCTGAATCTCGGACAGCACCTGTGACAATTGCTGATAATCGCCGGTGGTGCGGATGATGAACTGCAGCGGCGGGCCGCCGGACGAACCCGGCAGCGCCGGCGGCGCGAACGCCAGCACCTTGCCGCCCGTGATCGTGTTCAGCTTCGGCTGCAGTTCCTGCAGCACCTGTTTGGGGGTGCGCTTGCGCTGATCCCACGGCTTCATGATGACGCCGACGAAACCGTTGTGCGCGCCGTTGAGACCGTTGATGGCGAAGACGTGGTCGACTTCCGGAATCGTATCCAGCACCGACTTCAGATCGGCCGTCGCCTTCTCGAGGTAGTCGAGGTTGCCGTACTGAGGCGTCTTGACGAGATGCAGCAGGAAGCCCTGATCTTCTTCGGGCGCCAGTTCCTTCGGAGTGGAGGCGTACATGATGCCGGTGAGCGCCAGCACGCCGGTCAAAATCAGAACCGTCATGGCGCGGAAGTTCAGCGTCTTGTGCAGACGCCGCTCGTAGCGCTGGCGCAGACGCTCGAACATGCGATCGAGAAAGCCCGCGAAGCCGCCCGGCCCGCTCGTCGGCGGCGCTTTCAGCAGCAGCGAGCACATCATCGGCGACAGTGTCAGCGCCACGATGCCCGAAACGATGACGGCGCCCGCCAGCGTGAAGGCGAATTCGCGAAACAGCGCGCCGGTGACGCCGGTGACGAAGCCGATCGGCGCATACACGGCCGCGAGCGTCACCGTCATGGCGATGACCGGCAGGGCGATTTCACGCGCGCCCTTCAGCGACGCATCGAACGGCGTCATGCCCTCCTCGATGTGGCGATAGATGTTCTCCACCACCACGATCGCGTCATCGACCACCAGACCGATCGCCAGCACCAGCGCCAGAAGGGTTAGCAGGTTGATTGAGTAACCCATCGCCAGCAACATGATCATCACGCCGACCATCGACAGCGGAATGGTGACGATCGGGATCAGCGTCGAACGCAGATTGCCGAGAAACAGGAAGATCACCACGATCACGATGGCGCCGGCTTCGAGCAGCGTCTTGGCGACTTCGCTGATCGAGGCGCGAATGAATTCGGTCGCGTCATACGCGATGGCGACGTCGAGGCCCGGCGGCAGTTCGCGCTGGATGTCCGGAAACGCCTTGCGGACGTTGTCGATCATGGTCAGCGGATTGGCGGTCGGGGTCGAATAGATGCCGACGAACACGGCCTTCAGACCATCGAACACCGAGGATGAATCGACCGACTGCGGGCCGAGTTCGACCTCGGCGATGCTGCCCAGACGCACCAGCGAGTCGCCGCGCGTGGCGACGACCAATTGCGAGAACGCCTGCGCATTGTCGAGCGACGTCATTGCGTTGATGCCGGTCTGGACGAAATCGCCCTTGATCGAACCTGCCGCCGTGGTGAAATTGTTCGCCGCGAGCGCAAGTCGCACATCGGCGGCCGTGACGCCGCGCGCCGCCATCTTGTTGGGATCGAGCCAGATGCGCATCGCAAACGTCTGGCCGCCGAAGATCTGCGCGTTGCCGACGCCGTCGAGCGTTTGCAATTTCGGCTGCACGACGCGGGTGAGATAATCCGTCACTTGCGCGGGCGTCAGATCCTTCGAGTTGAAGGACAGATACATCAGCGCGAAGCCTTGCCCGGTCTGCTTGATGGCGACGGGATCGTTCGCCTCGCGCGGCAGCGTGCTCTTGACCTGATTGATCTTGGACAGGACGTCCGTCATCGCCCGGTCGGGATTGGCATTGAGGCGCAGGTTGAGCGTAATTGTCGACACGTTCTGCTGCGAGTTCGACACGATCGTGTCGATGCCCTCGGTGCTGGCGACCGCCTGCTCCAGCGGCACCGTGATGAAGCCCTTGATCAGATCGGCGTTCGCGCCCGGGTAGCTCGTGGTGATGGTGATCGTCGTCTGTGACAGCTCCGGATATTGCCGGATCTGCAGACGCGATCCCGCCATCGCGCCGACGAGCAGGATAAGCAGGCTGACGACAGTCGACAGAACCGGTCGCCGGATGAAGATATCGGTAAAAGAACCCATCGCGAGGCTATTCCTTCGGCAGGGTCTTGGCGGGCTGCAGGCCCGCCTTGGGGTCGACGCGCACCAGAGCGTTGGGCACCAGCTTGACCTGCCCTTCCGAGATCACGCGGTCGCCCTTCTTCACGCCCTCGACGATCGACACCTTGTCGCCACGCGTCTCGCCGATGCGGACGAAGCGGCGTTCGGCGGCGAACAATTGATCGGACTGCGCGGGGGCGGCTTGGGCGCCGCCAGCCGGCGGCGGCGCGGGAGCGAGCGCGAAAACGGCGTCGCCATAGAGAGAATAGGAAATCGCCGTGCGTGGCAGAGTCACCACATCGCGCTCGGCCCCGGCCAGAACCGAAATGTTGCCGAACATGCCGGGACGCAATTGCTTTTCAGGATTGGGAATTTCGGCCCGCACCAGCACGTTGCGCGTGTCGGCGCTGACGCGCGCGTCGATCGACTTGATCTTGCCCACAAACGGCTTGGCGGGGAACGCATCGACAGTGGCCTCAACGGTCTGACCGATCGCCAGCACGCCGATGTTCTGCTCCGGGATCGGGAAATCGACGAAAATCGGATCGAGTTGCTGCAGCGTCACGATGCTCGTGCCGACGCCCACATATTGGCCCTGATCGATCTTGCGCAGGCCGAGGCGACCAGCAAACGGCGCGACGAGCGCCTTCTGGTTAATGAGTGCGCGGGTGCGGTCGACGGCGGCCTGCGCCGAATCGCGCTGCGCCTGCGCGCTGTCGAGTTGCGCGCGGGTGGTCGATCCGCCGGTCACGAGCTGGCGCTGGCGTTCGAGAGCAAGTTCGGCGTTCTTCAACGTCGCCAGATTGGCGGCGAGATCGGCCTGTTCGACGGCGTCGTCGATCTGGGCGAGCAGCGTCCCCTTCTCGACATCCTGACCGGATTCGAAATTGATCGACCGGACCGCGCCGCCGATCTGCGGGGCGACGTCGATGCCGGCGACCGCCCGGAAGGTGCCAATGGCCGGCAGGCGCGGCAGCCATTTGTCGGCTCCGGCCTCCGCGACCGCGACGGTCATCACCGGCGGCGGCGCCTTGCTGATGAATCCGCGGATCATTTCCGGCTTCACCACGAACTGGAAATAACCCAGCCCGCCGGCCAGACCGCCCAGCAGCAGGAACACGACAAGAAAGACGATCGCGCGTTTCATCAGAATTCACCCACGAGAGCTACGCCGCGGCCGACCACAGGGGCTCGACGCCGAACATGCAGCCGCCCGAAATGGGGCGAATCCGGTGTGTCGCGGACTCCGGTATTTGGGACACAAGACCCGCACCCGCAAGTGCGTGCTGCGATGCAGCAAAGAACAGACGTGACCGGACAGCACTTCGGGCGGCGGTGCGCCTTTTCAGCCACACATGCTTAAGCTCTGATTCAACATCGAAAAGGAGAGCCCATCATGCTTTCCGGCCGTTAACGTCCCGTCCAGTCAAGTCTGACACGATGATGGGGAGTTTCCGCCGGAGCCCCTGATGAGCGACGTCACCACCGCCGCAAGAGCCGCGCCCGCAGCCCGAGTGAAGGGCGCGCGCACGCTGCTGCGCCCCCTCATGGGCCTGTTCTTCCTGTCGGGCGTGCCGGCTCTGCTCTATCAACTCGTGTGGCAGCGGGCGCTGTTTCGAATCTTCGGCGTCAACATCGAATCCGTCACGATCGTGGTCACGGCGTTCATGGTCGGGCTGGGTCTCGGCAGCCTTGCGGGAGGCTGGCTGTCCAAGCGGGCCAACCTCAAGCTGCTGCCCATGCTGGCGGCCATCGAACTTGCGACAGCGCTGTTCGGGCTGTTTTCGCTGCAGATATTCGATCAGGCAGGCGATTGGGCGCTGGGCCTGCCCCTCCCGGCGACAGCCGCCGTGACGCTGGTGCTGGTGCTGGTTCCAACGCTGCTGATGGGGGCGACGCTACCGATTCTGGTCGGCCATCTGTCGCGCAGCCTCGGCAACACCGGCCAGTCGGTCGGCCTCCTTTATTATGTGAATACGCTCGGCGCAGGCGCGGCCTGTCTGGCGGGCGCGGCGGTCATTTTTCCATTCGTGGGCATGAGCGGATCGGTGCGGATCGCGGTCGGGCTCAATCTGGCTGTGTCGGCCGGCGCGTTGCTCGTTCACCTGCGCGGCGGCGATACTGCGCCCATAATCCAGACAGAAAACTCCGCCCATTGGACACTTGAGGGCCAGCGCGGCCTGCTGTCGTTCCCTGTGGCGCTGGCGCTGGCGGCGCTCGGCGGCTTCGTGTCACTGTCGTACGAGATCTTCTTCTTCCGCATCGAATCCTTCATGTCGGGCAGCGCCGCCAGTTCCTTCGCGGCGACGCTTGGCGTGTTCCTGATCGGCATTGCGGCCGGTTCGCGCCGGGCCGGCGAATGGGCGACGGACGCCGATCCCGACGCCCCGATGCGCGGGATCATGGGGACATTACTGGCCGGTTGTCTGGTCGGACTTCTGACCTTGCCGGTTCTGGGATGGAGCCATTTCGCGCCGGCCATACAGGCGGGAGCCGCGCTGCTGGCGATCCTGCTCGTCGCCCGCGCCTGGGGCGCGCTGCTGCCGTTTCTGGCCCATCGGGGCATCGCGGCCGACGGCGAGACCGGGCAGCGCATGTCCTATCTCTATCTGGCGAACATCGTCGGATCGGCAGCCGGGAGCATTCTCACCGGCTTCGTGCTGATGGACTGGCTGACGCTTCTGCAGATCGGGCAGGCGCTGGTCGTGCTGGGCGTGGCCACCGTTCTGGTCATGTCGCTCGCACTGGCGGAGACGAAGCGCGCGCGCCACCGCCGTATCTCGTTCGCCGCATGCCTGCTGGTGGGCGCGGCGTTCCTGCCCGAAATGTCGCCGCTGCTGCTGGAGCGTCTGCAGTTTCGCGACGATCCGGCCGGATCGCGACCCTTCGTGAAGGTTTCGGAGAATCGCAGCGGCATCATCACGGTCGATGAAAGGCACACCGTCTGGGGCCACGGCATGTACGACGGGCGTTTCAACACCGGCCTCGCCGGCGACACCAACGGCATCGTGCGGCCTTACGCGCTGAGCCTGCTGCACAAGGCGCCGAAGCGCGTCCTGATGATCGGGCTGGCGACGGGCTCGTGGGCGCGGGTGTTGGCGAGCAATCCGCACGTCGAATCGCTGACGATCGTGGAGATCAATCCGGCCTATACGGAGCTTGTGCGGCAGGAGCCGGACGTCGCGAGCGTCCTGTCAGACCCCAAGGTGAGGCTCGTCGTCGACGACGGTCGCCGCTGGCTGCGCCTGAACCCGAACGAAAAATTCGACGCGATCGTGTCCAACACCACCTGGCACTTCCGGGCCAATGTCACCAATCTCGTCTCGGTCGAGTTTCTCGAACTGGCGAAGCGGCATCTCACCGACGGCGGCGTGTTCTTCTACAATACGACGGACTCCGACCGCCTGCAGCGCACGGCCTGCCTGACCTATCCGCATGCGTTGCGCTTCTACAATCACATGGCCGCCTCCAATCAGCCGATCGACGTCGATTTTGCGCGCTGGCGCAATGTGTTGAGCGCCTACGAGATCGACGGCCGGCGGGTGATCGACCCCGCAAACCCGGCGCAGGTCGCGGCGTTCGAAGACGTGCTGGCGACGCGTCAACACTGGGAAAAATCCCAGCAGGGACCACGCGACCGTATGGAAACCTGCGGCAGCATCGTCGCCCGAACGGAAAATCTCGAACTCATCACCGACGACAATATGGGTTCGGAATGGCGACGCGCGTTCGGCCTGCAATAGTTCCGCGACTTTCGTCGAACGCCGCATATAGTCCGGCACATTACAAAACGGTCATTTGAACCACACATCAGACTGCGCCATTGTCGCGCCGTTCAATGTGAGGCCCTATCGTGCTGAAACCGATATTACTCCGATTGCACCGCTGGATCACGCTGGTGTTCGCGCTGCCGCTGTTGGCCATCATCTTCACCGGACTGATCCTGTCGTTCCAGCCGATCGTCCAGACGGTCTCGATCAAGCCGAATTCGCTGACGCTGGCGAAGTTCGACGCCATCATGGCGAAATACGACAAGGAGGGGAAAACCCGCTCCATCTTTGTCGATCCCTACGAAAACTCGATCTCGCTGGTGGGCGTCGGCCCTGACGGCTCGACCGACGTGGACCTGACGACGCTGGAAGAAGTCGAGGACGACAACCTGTTGTCCGAATGGTTCTCGTCGTCGCGTCGACTGCATGAGCGGCTGATCTACAGCATGGGCTGGCTGGTGGAGGCGTCGACATTCGCCATGCTGGCGCTCGTGGCGCTGGGAATCGCGATGGGCTGGCCGCGGATCCGCAATAACGTGTCTGGCTGGCACAAGGCGACTGCGTGGTTCCTGCTGCCGCTGGTGATCATCAGCCCACTGACGGGCCTCTTCCTCGCCTACAATGTGACGTTCGCGCCCGCCCCGGCCGGCGGCCGCACCGCCGCGCCCCCTGCCGCCCAGCGCGTGCAGGTGCGCGACGCAATAGCGATGATCGCCGACAAGCACGATCTCTCGAACCTGAGTTCGCTCGGCAATCGCGGCGGCCGGTTCCTGGCGCGCGTCAACGACGGCGGCAAGCTGCGGGCCTATGCGGTGACGCCGCAGGGATTGACGGAGGCTAACAACAACTGGCCGCGCCTGATCCATGAAGGCAATTGGGCCGGCGTCTGGTCGGGCCTGATCAACGTGATCACCTCGATCGCCCTGCTGCTGCTGCTGTTCACCGGTCTGTTTATCTGGGCGAAGCGGACCTTCCGCCGCAAGCCGAGCGCCAATCGCGCGAGGCGCAACCAGCCGGCCACCGCGCCGACCGAGGCCGCCGCCTGAACCGCCCACGAAACGGGCAATATGCTCCCGAAGCTGGCGCATACTGCCCGAAGTTCGCCCGATCTGGCCGCAAAACACGCACCCTCAATGGTATGCGGATTGCTACGCTGATTTTGTGATACCTTGCGCTAAGCTCAGGGTCAGACGGATGAAGCGGGGCAAGCTTGGGCGGACGTGCATTTTTCGATGAGATGACGAAAGCGGATGGCGATCCGCGTGCGGTCTATGCCCGCATTCAGCAATGGCTCGCGCATACCTCGCCCGAGGTGCTGGCGTCGCGGCGATCGCAGGCGGAGCTGATGTTTCGCCGCATTGGCATCACGTTCGCGGTTTATGGAGACAAAGACGCCGCCGAGCGCCTGATCCCGTTCGACATCATCCCCCGCGTGATGAGCCGCTCGGAGTGGAGCCGACTGGAAGTGGGACTGACGCAGCGCGTGAAGGCGCTGAACATGTTCCTCACCGACATCTACAACAAGCGCGACATCCTGCGCGCCGGTGTGATCCCCGAAGACATCATCTACCGCAATCCGCATTTCCGCCCGGAGATGAGCGGCTGGCGCGTGCCGCACGACATCTATGTCCACATCGCCGGCATCGACATCGTGCGCGTCGACGATCAGGATTTCTATGTTCTCGAAGACAATGCGCGCACGCCGTCAGGCGTGTCCTACATGCTCGAAAATCGCGAAGCCATGATGCGGCTGGTGCCGGAACTGTTCGCCCAGCATCGCGTCGCGCCAGTGGAGAATTACGCGGATTCGCTGCTGGCGAGCCTGCATTCGGTGGCGCCGGACTCAGCGGGGCGCGATCCAACCATCGTGGTGCTGACGCCCGGCCAGTACAATTCGGCCTAGTACGAACACTCGTTCCTTGCCGACAAACTCGGCGTCGAACTCGTGGAAGGCAGCGATCTTTCGGTGCGCGACGACGTGGTCTACATGCGCACGACGCGCGGACCCCAGAAGGTCGACGTGATTTACCGGCGTATCGACGACGAATTCCTCGATCCGCTGAGCTTCCGGCCGGATTCGGCGCTGGGCGTACCGGGGCTGATGAGCGCCTACCGGGCGGGCAATGTGACGCTCGCCAACGCGGTCGGCACCGGCGTGTCGGACGACAAGGCCGTCTACACCTACATGCCCGACATCATCCGCTTCTATCTGGGTGAGGAAGCGAAGCTCAAGAACGTGCCGACGTGACGTTGCCGGGAGCCAGACTCGCTGAAATACGTGCTCGAGCATCTGCCCGAACTGGTGGTGAAGGAAGTCAACGGCTCGGGCGGCTACGGCATGCTGGTCGGCCCGCACGCCAGTAAGGCCGACATCGAACTGTTCGCCGCGAAACTGAAGGCCGATCCGGCGAATTTCATCGCGCAGCCCACACTGTCGCTCTCCACCTGCCCGGCCTCGTTCGATCATGGCGTGGCGTCGCGCCACGTCGATTTGCGGCCGTTCGTGTTGTCGGGCTCCGACGGCGTGCGGATCGTGCCGGGCGGGCTGACGCGGGTCGCCCTCAAGGAAGGCTCGCTGGTGGTGAATTCCAGTCAGGGCGGCGGAACCAAGGACACCTGGGTGATTGACGATGAACTGCCCGACGCCTGAACCGGGCGCTTCCGTCCAGACCCTCCATCCTTCACGAGGCGCATGATGCTGTCACGGACAGCCGACAATCTCTTCTGGCTCTCGCGCTACATGGAGCGCGCCGATTTCATCGCGCGCATCATCGACGCGACGCTGCGTCTCGAAGCGCTGCCAAAGACATACGGCGCGAGCGAAAACGAATGGGAAAGCACGCTCTCGGCGGCGGGCGTGCTGGAAATTTTCGAGGAGACCTATCCAGAGCTGAACGGCTCGAACGCCATCAAGTTTCTGACGTTCGACGAGCGCAATCCCTCGTCGATCCGCAATTGCATCGAATGCGCCCGGACCAATGCACGCGCGGTGCGCACCGCGCTGACGATCGAAACGTGGGAGACAATCAATTCCGGCTGGCTCGAGCTGAAGAAATTCGAACGTCTGCTCGGCTCGGGCGGATCGTTCGACCGCGATCAGCTCATCCAGTTTCTCGAATTCACCAAGAAGATGTCGCTCGACACGGACGGCTCGGCCTACCGAACGATGCTGCGCAACGACGCCTACTGGTTCACCCGGCTAGGCCTCTACGTGGAACGCGCCGACAACACGGCCCGTATTCTCGACGTAAAATATCACGTGCTGCTGCCTGAGCATGAATCCGTCGGCGGCTCGCTCGACTATTTTCAGTGGACGGCCATCCTGCGCGCAGTGTCGGCGCTGACGTCATATCACTGGGTCTATCGCGACAGCGTGAAGCCCTGGCAGATCGCCGACCTTCTGATCCTCAAGAAGCCGATGCCACGGTCGCTGATCTCCTGCTACGAGAACATCGTCCGCTTCGTCGACGACATCGGCCGCGACTACGGCCGCCAGGGCGTCTCGCAGCGGCGGGCCCGACAGGTGCTGACGCGGCTCGAAAACATGAGCATCGACCAGATCATGTCCGAGGGCCTGCACGAATTCATCACCGGCTTCCTCGACGACAACAACCAGCTCGGCGCTGGCATCGCCGAACAATACCTGCTGACCTGACCGCCATGCGTATCCGCATCTCTCACCGCGCCGTCTTCACCTATCGCACGCCCGCGAAATCGATCATCCAGATCCTGCGCCTGACGCCGCGCAGCCATGACGGCCAGCGCGTCGGCTCGTGGCGCATCGACATGGATGTGGATCATGCGTTGCGCATGTCGGAGGACGCCTTCGGAAACATCGTTCACACGACCAATATCGCCGGGCCGCTGACGCAGCTCACACTCTCGGTCGACGGCGAGATGGAGACCTTCGACACGGCCGGCGTCGTGCGCGGCTCAATCGAACGCTTTCCGCCGGAACTCTTCTTGCGCTCGACGCCGCTGACGGAAAGCGACGCCGCCATGCGGGACTTCGGCGCGGCCGCGCTGGCGCAGGGAAAGAATACGCTCGACGGGCTTCATCACCTGATGGGCGAAATAGCCGATGCGCTGGAGTTCGACGCCGAATTGGTCGGTGATACGACGACCGCGGCCGAGGCGCTGATGCGCAAGCGCGGCGGCGCTTGTGATTTCGCCCATCTGTTCATCGCCTGCGCTCGCCACGGCGGCATGCCGGCGCGTTTCGTCAGCGGCTACCGGCTCGATCCCGAAAGCAAAGCCGCGCTGACCGCCGGGCACGCCTGGGCGGAAGCTTATGTGGAGGGGCTCGGCTGGGTCGGGTTTGACGCGGCGCATTGCGTTTGTCCCGAAGAAACGCATGTATCCGTCGCGCGCGGTCTCGACTATCAGGGAGCCGCGCCCATCAGAAGCGCAAAATCCGGCGGCGACGGCGAAGAGATCAGCGTCGAGGTCCGTCTGTCACAACAACAGGATCAGCGGCAGAGCTGATCCGGCACGCGCTCCGGCGCAGGAATGAAACGGCCATGACGTATTGCTGCGGAATCCTCGTGCGGGAAGGTCTGGTGATGATCGCCGACACGCGCACCAACGCCGGTATCGACAACGTATCGACCTATCGCAAGCTGCATCTGTTCAACGATCCGGGCCACCATCAGCTGGTGATCGCCAGCGCCGGCAATCTCAGCGCGACACAGAGCATTCTGCATCTGGTGCGGGAAGGTTTCGAGAATCCCGAAACGAAGACGTTCGAAAAGCTCATCGATTGCCGCACGACCTTCGAGGCCGCTCAATTGATCGGTCGGGCCGTGCGCCGCATCCGCGATCTCGAAGGCGACGCCTACGAACAGAGCAACGTCAAGTTCGAGGTGTCGTTCCTGTTCGGCGGCCAGATCGGCGATGATCCGATGCGGCTGTTTCTGATTTACTCCGCCGGCAATTTCATCGAATGCGGACAGGATGCGCCGTTCTTCCAGATCGGCGAATACAAGTATGGCAAGCCGGTGCTCGACCGCGCCGTCGCGTACGACACCGACATCTACGATTCCCTGAAGGTCGCACTGGTGTCGATGGATTCGACCATGCGCTCGAACATCGGGGTCGGCCTGCCGATCGACGTGGCGGTCTGCCGCCGCGACTCGCTGGAGCTGGAGGTCGATTACCGAATCGACCACACAGAGGGCTATTTCCACGATCTGCGCGATCGCTGGTCGGCGGCCCTGAAGGCAGCCCATCAGGGCATTCCAAAGCCGCCCTACGGGACGAAGCCGTAAAGGCCAGACCGCTATCCGGCGTGCTGCAGGCGTCCGCCGTCGGTCGGCTTGCGCGCCAAAAGGTCGAGTTCGACGGCCCGGATGGCGGCTTGCGCGCTGGTTGAGGCGTTCAGCTTGATGCGGGCGCGCGTCAGGTACTGGTTGACGGTCGTATCCGAGAGCTGGAGCTGCCGGGCAATCTCGTGGATCCGGTTGTCGGCGTACACGAGCGACAGGCACTCGGCTTCGCGTTCTGTCAGGGCGATTTCGGATCTCTGAGTCGTCAGCGCGTGAATCTTGCGGTGCAGGTTCGCGACGATGAACAGCAGGCGCTCCGCGTACCTGATGACGTCAGGCGCCCAGCCGTCGATGTCCTGACATCCGAACGACACCAGGCTGGTCGACCCGAGCCGCCCCCGAAACGGGATAAAGTAACCGAACGCGGTTTCGGCCTTCCAGTACATCGGCACGACGTGATCGAAGATCTCCGCCGTGCTGGTCGATGGCGGATCCACGTAACTGGGAACGCGGTTATGCTTCCAGCGCGGCCGGCCGTCGATATCGCTGGATGTGCGGAATTCGTACTGAAAATGCTGGATGGCCGGACTGCCGAAGATGAACGCGACGGCCTTGCGCATCCCTTCTGTCGAATCGGCGCGCTCGATCGCCGCCATGACTTCCTCATGCGCCGGCAGAACGTCGAGGTGCGGCTTCACATCCATGCAACTGGGCTTTCTTCGATATCGCCCCATCATTGCCGCAAGAGATTAACCGCCGGTTTTGCGTCTGAACAATTCACAAAGGTTAATGATCCGTTTTGCCGGAGATCGGTCGGTCATAAATCATTACCCATGGTTCGACTGAAAATTGCTGTCACTGTTTTCTGTCACAGAATTCTATGACGGCTTGCACGAATATTTGCGCAATATTTTTCTGGATGAAACGCGAATTTCGAATCTAGATCATCGCTAGATCCTCATGAATCCCCTCATTTTCCGTTGGACTCATAATGGCCTGATTTGATGGACAAATGACGCGGATTGATGATTTCAACCCGATGAAGCGTCGCCATGAACCCTCCGGTCAAGCGCGTTGAGTTTGTTCAGAAATTCCTTGATGGCGT
>CANJEY010000007.1 GCA_947472615.1 Beijerinckiaceae bacterium | reverse complement strand
TGCGAGTCCGACAGAACCTCGGCCGCATGTTCGATATCGCCCATGATTTCGGACGGCGGCTTCTTCCACTTGTGGCTCATGCGAATGCGCATGACATGCACGGCGAGATCGCTCGGCGTGAAGTGGATGAACTGCGGTTCGCTGAGCCGGTTACTCGACGGGATGAGTAGGCCGAGCCGTGCGTTGGGCGGCGCGAGACGGCCGCGCGGGCCGGGCTGCGTCTTCATGCTGTGATCATCCATCGTCAGTGCCTGATGTTGCGCGCCCGGACGGCGAGCTCCTCATCCGTCATCCCGACCCACACGCTGCCGGATGTCGCCTTGGGCGGCTCCACCGGAACGCGCGTCGAGGCTTCCGGGCCTTTCGGATAGCCGGCCATCTGCAGCAGATGCGCCTCTTCGTCGCCGACGCTGCGAAACCAGTAGCGCGCGTATTCGGGCAGCATGATGCCCTCGTTGACGTTGAGCTTGCCCAGCGGCTTGTCGCCGGGGCCGAAGAACTCGACGCAACCTTTCAGGACCATGTAAATCAGATCCATGTTCGGATGGTAGTGCAGATTGTTCTCGCCGCCGCCATTGAGAATCTGCATAGAGGCGCGCAGGTTCGACGTTCCGGCGAGCTTCATGTGCAGCTTTCGCCCTTCCGGCACGGGCACATCCGGCACAGCGAACCTGAACTGCACGACGGCGGCCCCGGCGGCCTCGTTGCGCGCTTGAACGTCGTCAGCTCTCTGCGCCTTTACGTCGTCGCCGCTCATGCGATTCTCCCCTTGCGCGCCGATATTTCGCGCCGACATTGGTGGTTTGACGCAATAGACAGCGCAGCAGCGCGCCGTGTCAACCGACGCAGGCGGATGTTGACGCGGCTTTGCGCAGGCGCGACACTCGGTATTGAAAAGAACAAACCAATGAGCGGGAGGAAAGCGTGGCGGGCGCAAGATTGCAGTTTGCGGATCTCGAGCCAGTCGGACCGGGGACCCCGACAGGTCGCTATTTTCGCAGCTTCTGGCAACCCGTTTTGCGCGGCAAGGATCTGCGCGCGGGCCGTGCGCGCCCGGTCGAAATTCTCGGAGAAAAGCTGACCGTGTATCGGGGCGAAGATGGCGTTGCGAATGTCACGGCCTTTCGCTGTCCGCATCGCGGCACGCCTCTCAGCATCGGCTGGGTCGAAGGCGATGGATTGCGTTGCCGCTATCATGGCTGGAAATTCGACGGCGCCGGGCAATGCACCGAACAGCCGAACGACGACGAGAATTTCACTCATCGAATCCGCATTCCGAAATACCCGACCCAGGAATATGTAGGGCTGATCTTCGCTTACCTCGGCGATGGAGAGCCTCCGCCGTTTCCGCGTTACCCGGATCTCGATCAGCCAGGCGTCATTCTCGCCGATCCTGTCGAAGTGTTGCCGTGCGGATTCTGGAATCGGTTCGACAACGATCACAGCCATATTCCGTGGGTGCATCGCGCCACCGCCTTTCGCACCGGCAGAAAGGATCTGCTGCTGCTGCGGCAGGAAGACGTTGAGGAGACGCCATATGGATGGATCGGCTACCGCTCCGTGAAAGGCGAAAAGGCAGATGGCGGCCGTGCTTTCGGCATTGGCCGACTGACGCATTTCTTCATGCCCAACGTGCGGCTGTTCTGGGCCCCGACGCGCGCGAAAGGTTTCGAAGGCCGCAAATTGTTCGACACGAAAGTCGTCTGGACGGTGCCGGTCAACGACACTTCGCACGCCGCCTTCGATGTGACGCACACGCCAATCGAGGGCGACGAGGGACAGGCCTATATCGAAAGCCGCACGCGTCAGCAGGAACAGGAAGCGGAGACCCGCTGGGACCTCGCCGAGAAAGTGCTGGCGGGCGACATGACGCTCGAAGAACTTCCGGACGACATGGGCGCCTACACGAGCTTTGCGATCGAGGATTACGTGACTCAGGTCGGCCAGGGTCCGATCGCCGGACGGGGACGCGAAGCGCTCGCCAAAAGCGATGCGCGACTGATCCTGCTGCGCAAACTCTGGCTGCGCGAAGTCAATGCGTTGATCGACGGAATGCCGATGACGCAATGGAAAATTCCGGAAAAGCCTCTCAATCTCGCTGCATCCGGACAAGGGTGACAAGTCCGAACACGGACAGGGAGGATACGATGGGCATTGCCACGGGGCGGCTCGCGCTGGCGTTCTCGCTTTGCGCCGGGAGCCCGGCCTTGGCCGACGACGTTGCGGACTTCTATCGTGGCAAGACCATCACGCTTGTCATCAGCGTCGGAGAAGGCGACGGCATGGATCAGGCCGCGCGGCTGATCGCCCGACACTGGAGCAATCATCTTCCCGGCAAGCCCAGCTTCATCGCGAAGAACATGCCCGGCGCAGGAAGTCTGCTGGCGACGAACTTCATCTACAATCAGGCGCCGCGAGACGGAACAGTCATCGGCGCAATCATTCCGGCATTTGTCATGCAGCAGATGCTGGGCGGCACCGGCGTCAATTATGACGCCGCGAAACTGCGCTGGATCGGATCGAGCAACAAGAGCAATCCCACCGTCTATGTCTGGCACGAAACCGGCGTCACATCGCTGCAGCAGGCGAAAGACCGACAGATCCTGCTGGGCGGAACCGGTGTGGGTTCAAATTCGGTTCATTATCCGATGATCCTCAATCATATCGCCGGCACGAAATTCAAGGTGGTGATGGGCTATCGCAGCGCGCCGGAAGTCAACCTTGCTGTGCAGCGTGGCGAGGTGCATGGCCGGGCGGGCGAAACATTCAACACGTTGATGCTGAACAGCGCCGCTCTGGTGCGCGACCGGAAACTCAATATCCTCGTGCAGATCGGCGACGAGAAGGAACGCGGTTTTGACACGATTCCCCTGCTGACTGATTTCGCCCCGGACGACGCGAGCCGGCAGGTGCTGCAATTATTTAGCGACGAGATATCGCTCGGCAGGCCCTATATCGCTCCGCCCGATATTCCGGCCGATCGACTCGAGGCTTTGCGCTCTTCCTTCGACGACGCCATGAAAGACCCCACCTTACTGGCGGATGCGAAGACCATACGCCTCGACATTGTTCCGGCGACCGGCGCCAGACTTGAACAGACGGTGACGCGCATGCTCGCCATCAAGGGCGACGTTCTGGCGCGCGCGAAGACCGCGATGGAATCCGACGAAGAGACCAAAAAGCCGAACTAACTCAGGTATCGCCGAGGCGAGCCATCACCAATACGGGAGGATACATGCGCCGAAGCTGCAAGGCTCTTTGGGCCGCATTGGCGGTCGGACTGTCGTTCACGGGCGCGGCGCGCGCCGACGACGTCGCGGATTTCTATCGCGGCAAGACGATCCGGATGGTGATCGGCTCCGCTGCGGGCGCAGGTTACGATCTCACCGGGCGTTTGCTGGCAAACCATATGGGAAGGCACATCCCGGGCAATCCGTCGTTCGTGGTGGAGAACATGCCGGGCGCCAGCAGCCTGATCATGACAAATTATCTCTACAATTCCGCGCCGCGCGACGGCGCCGTGATCGGCATGCCGGCAAGCGGCATCATGCTGGAGCCGCGTCTCAACGTGCTGTCGCGCGAGGGCGGCAATGCGCGGTTCGACGTCAACCGCTTCGGCTGGCTCGGCACGCCTGTGCAGGACCCCAATGTGCTGTGGGTCTACGACACATCGCCGGTGCGGGCTTTCGCAGATCTGAAGACGATGCCGATCATCGTCGGCTCGACAGCAGCGGGCGCGGACAATTACACGCTGCCGCAGATCGTCAACGAACTGTTCGGCGCGCGCATGAAGATCGTATCCGGTTACAAAGGCCAGAGCGACATCTTCATCGCCGCCGAGCGCGGCGAGGTGCACGGCAACGCAACCGGCCTGCCCAATCTGACGATCGCCAAAAGCGACTGGATGCGCGACCGCAAGGTGCGCATCATCATGCAATTTGGAACCGAGCGGCAGAAGACGCTGCGCGATGTGCCGACGGCCGCAGAGTTGGCGACCGGCGAAGAGCGCGAGATGCTGGCGTTCTACGCGCTCAAATTCAACATGGCGCGGCCTTTGGCGACGCCGCCCGACGTGCCGGCCGACAGGCTTGTCGCCCTGCAGGCTGCGTTCGACGCCACCATGCAGGACCCGCAGTTTCTCGACGAAGCGAAGCGTCAGGGCTTCGACGTCGATCCGCTGAGCGGCAAGGAGATCGCCCGCTACATGCAGATGATCGCCAGCGCCTCGCAGCCCATGGTCGACCGGCTGAAGAAGATCATCGCGCCGTGATGGCGCGCTTCCTCAGAACTGCCCCATCAGGCGGCCGTAACCCTTCAGCTTGTCGTCGATCTTGCACAGACGCAGGCTGTCCCACAGGATCGCCAAAGTCGCGGTGACAACATTGACATTGAGTTCGTCCTCGATGGCCTGAATGGCGCCCATCGTGCCCCAGTGGGGGCTCGGAAAATACAGCGTGTCGGCGTCGGGGAATTCCGCTTTCAGCTTGCGGCCGAGTTGCAGTGCGGCGTCTGGAGGCTGCATCGACTGGTTGGAGACGGTGCGTCCCGCGCCCAACTGGCCGAGCATCTCGAACCCGTAGTGCGACAGGTATTCGCCATAAATGCTCTTTGTTTCCGGGATCGGATGGCCGACAGCGATCTTGCGCGCGCCCAGCGTCTTCAGGGCCTTCATCTGCATCGTCAGGCTGGATGAAACCTGCACGCCGATTTCCTTTTGCAGCCCGTCCATCGTCGATTGCAGGCCCTCGTAGCCGAGCGAAAAATTCAGCGGCACGCCGCCCAGAATGACGAGATCGACGCCCGCCTTCGCCATCTTGCGCGCCGCGTCCATGGTGATCTCGAGGCTCTTGCGCACTTCCTCTGGGCTGTAGACATGGATCGCCAGCGTGGTGAGCACGAGCCGCACGCCTTCCGGCATCACCTTGTAAAATTCGTACGGAAAGCTCTCGGTCAGAAACAACGGCGACGTATAGCCGATGCGGGCGCGAATGGCTGACATGGTTTCCTCTCGTGTCCGCGCTCCTGAACAGGCGCGGCGATCCTCCCGGCGGCGTGACCGCTTCGCGACACTCTACGTCGCCGACATTCATCGGCGCAACTCTGCGGATCGGCTTGCGCGACGTGCTGCTTTCGCGTCACAATGCGCCATCACACGCGTCCGCTCGAAGGACGCCGGACTACCACCGGGAGAAACGCCATGCGCATGCGATCAGTCCTCACGCTCGACGATGTCGAGAAGATCGTCGCAGCAGCCCGAAAGGAAGCCGCAAAGCACAACGAACGCGCGACGATCGCGGTCGTCGATCACGGCGGCGCGCTGTTGTTTCTCGAACGCCCCGATGCAAACAGCGCCAACACGGTCGAGATGGCCACCGGCAAGGCGCGCACCGCAGCCTATCGCGAGCGGCCCAGTTCAGCGCTCGAAGAGCGCGTCAAGGATCGGCCCGGCTTTCTGATGACGCCGAACCAGATCGGCGTCCGCGGCGGCGTCCCGATTTTCTACAAGGGCGAATGCGTCGGCGGCATCGGCTGTTCGGGCATCGGCAACAACGACGAGCCGGCCGCCGTCGCAGGAGCAGCTGCGCTGGAAGCCTGACGGTTTCGATTGCGACGCGATAACGCGCGCAAACCATGGGAGGACGCGATGAGGCGCAAGAGTTCGATCGCAGCTACGGCGGTGTTCTTCGCCATGACGGCGACCGCTTTCGCGCAAAGCGAAGGCGACGGCCGGCCCGGCAAGGAGATTCGCATCCTGATCGGCTCAGGCGTTGGCGGCGGCTATGACGCCTACGCGCGCGTCGCCGCGCAGTTCATCGGCAAGCACATGCCGGGAAACCCCGCCGTCGTGGTGCAGAACGTGCCGGGCGCGGGCGGTCTGAAACTCGCCAATTACATGGCGCAGATCGCGCCGCGCGACGGAACAGAAATCGCCATCACCAATCGCAACCTGATCGCCGCGCCACTGTTGAAAATGGTGGAGGCTTCGAACGTCCAGTACGATTCCGCCAAATTCGTCTGGCTCGCCAATCTCACGACGGACGTCAGCTTTTTCATTGCAAGGACCGCATCGGGAATCAGGACGATCGAGGATGCGCGCAATCGCGAGGTCATCGTCGGCTCCACGTCGTCAGCCGACAACAACGGAATGTTTCCGTACATCGCCAACAATCTGCTCGGCACGAAGTTCAAGGTCGTCACCGGTTATCCATCGAGCAGCGCGCTGGCGCTGGCCATCGACCGCGGCGAAATCGACGGCGTCGTCGGCTTTTCGTGGTCGAGCATTCAGGTGCAAAGGCCACAATGGCTGCGTGATCACGAGGTGTCGCTGGTCCTGCAACTCGGACTTCTTCCGCTGCCCGAAGCGCGAGACGTGCCGATGATCATCGACAAGGCCCGCAACGAGACGGACCGCAAGGCCATGGAGCTGATCGCCACTCTGAATACGCTGGGGCGGCCGTTCTTCGGTCCACCCCAGATGACCCCGCAGTCGAGCAAGACCTGGCGCGATGCTTTCACTGAACTGGTCAAGGACGAAGCCTTCCTGACGCAGATGCAGCGTCAGAAACTCGACGTCTCGTTCCTCGACGGCGAACATCTGCAGGAAACCGTCCAGCACATGATCGATGTGACGCCTGATGTGGCCGAGGCGGCTCGCAAATCTCTGGAGCCGAGTTCGACTCCTGTGCAGACATTCACGAAATAACCCGGCTTCGGCCAGCCCGAGAGATCGATGAAACACGAAAAGTCCAAGGAACCCGGCTCCATCGCCACGCTGGCGCGCTGGATCAAGTCTGTCGACTCCGCGGCGATTCCGTCGCGAGCCATCGAACAGGCGAAACTGATTGTGCTGGACACGATCGGCTGCGGCGTTTTGGGACGAGGCGAGGAAACATCGCACGCCTTGCTGGCGCTGGCGGCGGAACTGGGCGGCGCGGAAACCTGCACCATCATTGGCGAAAAGCGGCGTAGTAGTCCGCTTCACGCTGTGCTGACCAATGGGTGTCTGGTTCGCGTTCTCGATCTCAATGACTACATTGGCGGCGGCTCGAGCGGCGGTCCTGAAATCGGCGGGCATCCCAGCGACAATGTGCCGGTTGCGCTTGCGATCGGCGAAGCGCGCGGATGCAGCGGCAGCGATGTGTTGGCCGCGATCGTCATCGGCTACGAGGTGTTCGGGCGTCTCAAGCGGCTGATGAATCCCGTTGGCGTGTGGGACGAAGTTTCGATTTCAGGCATCGTCGCGCCCGCCATCGCCGGACGCCTGATGGGGCTCGATGAAACGACGCTTGCGCATGCTCTGGCGCTTGGCGCAACGCGCGCCGCGACGCCGGCCATCGTGCGCGGCGGGCATATTTCGGCGGCAAAATCGATCGCCAATGCTCTGGTGGCGCAGGCCGGCGTGCAGGGCGCGCTGCTCGCCGCTCATGGCGTGACCGGACCGCTGGCGGTTCTCGACGCGCCGCGCGGCGTGCGCGAGTTGTTCGCGCAGGGCGACGCGATTGCGACGCTGTCGGCGCCAATGCCGGACGATCCCTACATCATGCGGTCCAGCGTCAAGACCTATCCGTGTCTGGCGACGGGTCAAAGCGCTGTCGCGGCAGCCCTGAAACTGCACGCCATGATCGGCGGCCACGTCGACAGGCTAACCAAGATCGAAGTGTCGATGTCCGACTATCCGATCGTCAAACGTCAGCAGCAAGACCCCGCGCGTATCAAGCCGCAATCGCGCGAAGCCGCCGACCACAGTTTCAACTTTCTCACCGCAGTGACGTTGATCGACGGACGCTTCGGGCTCGAACAATATGACAACGTGCGCTGGCTCGATCCCAAGGTCATCGCCCTCATGGATCGTCTGGAGCTGACGAACGATCCATCATGGGCGGACCGCGCGCAGGGTTCGTATCCCTGCGGGTTGCGGGCGATCGACCGCGACGGTCGCGAACTCGTCGCCGACGTTCCGTACCCGCCGGGTTTCGCGCGGGACGGACTCACCGCGGCCGAGGTGATCAGCAAATTTCACGCGATCACAGCGTCACATTTGTCGGAGACCGCCCGCGAGCGGATTGTGGCGGCGGCGCAAACCCTCGATCGCGCAGCTTCGCTCGACTCGCTGATGGCTGAACTGCGTTTCGGGTAAAGCCTTCAGCCCGCGAACGCCTTGTTCAGAAAGTCGACGATCGGCTTCACCGCAACGTCGCGCGGCAGAGAACCGTAGCCGGTGATGTTGCCCTTGCGGCCGCGCGCATCGCGAACTTCGCGCAGGAATGTGGCCCAGCCGCGATCGGCCTCGATGCCGCTCGAACGCTCGTACATCGCGCCGTTGTCGCGCACCGTCATCAGCGCAGCGCCGAGATTGACGCCGTCGCGATAGGTTTCCGGCGTCGATGTATCGAAGCTGTGTACGAGATCGGGATACACGATCGTCTCAACCTTGCCGCCCGAGTGATTGATGCGCTCGGCATAGGCGACGCCGACATCCGCCGGCGCCTGAATATCGCGGCCGCCAAAGATCGCAAGCATCGGGGCGCTTGTCGGTTTCGGGTTCTGCCACTGCAGATAGCAGGGAGGATAAAGCGCAACATGCGCGCAGAAGCGCGTTGCGTCGCCCACGACCGCCGCCTGCATGCGCTCATCGTAGCTCATCACCGTCACCATGCCGCCGCGCGAATAGCCCATGAGGGCGATGCGCTTCGGATCGAATCGCGCGTCTTGGCGCAAATGGTCGAGCGAGAACAGCGCATCCGCCGTGGAGCCTGCGAACGAGAATTTGCCCTGATCGGAAACGGTTTCGGTGAAGCCTCGCGCCGAATAGCTGTCGACGATCAACATGGCGATGCCGGCCTTGTCGAACGCCTCGGCGTAGAGGGCCTCGCGACCCGATTCCAGCCCGCGCGATCCGATGCTGGTGATGACCAGCGGCATCGGCTCGGCTCGGCCCTTGGGCAATTGCAACAATCCGTCGATGTCGACGGACGGCAGGGCGCGGACGTTGCTCAAAATGTTGTCGAAGCCTTCCGGCGTGCGCGTCGGAATCTTGATCTTTTCGTCGATGCGAACCATGGAACCTCCCGCTTTTTTTCCTTCCCTACAGGAAAGATGCGGGCGTCGCAAAGCGCGGAAGCGGGTTGCTCTTATTCCGCTTCGTGAGCGTGCTCGGCTTTGCGAGCGCGTGGATTGCTGGTCGGCAAGCGCACAAGGTCGCTCGCGCCGTTGCTCATTTCTTCCATACGATCGCCCAGCGAGTCGCGTGTGCTTTTATCGACGATGGCGATCGGCGCGGACGCTACAAAGCCGGCGGCAGACCCGACGATGCCGGCTGCGCCCATGGCGACGCCGCTGATCTGGTCGCCAAGGCCGCTCCGGTTCTCGCCCAGCGACTGCCCCGACGCCAAACGACGGCCGATCATCTGCACGACCTCGGGACTTTCGGCGAATTTGCCGTGGCCAGAACGGCCGCCGTCGTGGACGTCCGTCAGATCGATCACATTGAGATGCGCCTTGGCGAACTGGGTCTTGTAAGGCTCCAGTTTGGGATCGACCGCGCCCGCGCGAGCCGTGCCGCCCCACAACTTGTTAGAAACGGCCAGCGCCTTGTCGTCCTGCGACACAAACATGGTGATCGGCGGCTTGTAAGTAGCGGCGTCGATCGACGCGAGCTGCTGCCGAAACACGTCGATGTCCACGTCGGGCGCTGCGAGCATCACGTTCTGCAGTTTGCGCGGCAGCGTCTTGTCTCGGATGACCATCTGGCGCAGCGCTTCCAGCGTCACCCAATTGCCCATGGAATGCGCCAAAATGGCGATCTCGCCAACCGATGGATCTTTCGCCATCGCCTGCAGGATTTTTTCCAGCGCGTCTCGCGAGTAATTGGCGCTCTCGCGGTCATACGTATAGGCGAGAAGTTTGCCGCGCGAGGGCCACGTGTAGAGAACCCCCGTCACCGGGGCTTCGGAATCGTGGACGATCTGCGCGAACCGATAGACGGCGTCCTCGAAGCGGGTGTTGTAGCCGTGCACGAACACGAGCGCGCGGCGCTTGGGCGTCGCGGCGACCCGCTTGTGGAAACGCGCCATTGCCTCCTGCGCGTTGATGCGGTCTGTCTTCAGCGTGACGAAATCGGTCGCTGGATTGCCGGGCGCTGTCTTCGGCCACTGAACTTCGCCGATCTGGCGGACCGAATCAGGCGGCACCGAGACGGCAATGTCGGCGAAAGCGAGTTCGCCATTGCGCTCTCCGGTGAACATCTGGCCGGGTTGCGCGCCGTCGCTGCTCCGGATGGTGGCGACGAGCATGTCGATCCGCCGGCCGGGAGTCGCCACCTCGCCGATGGGAATCAGCATTCCGTCGGACGTGCCGCCGCAGCCGGCGAGACAAAGCAGGCTCAGAAAAATCGACGCAGACCGAATGAACACCAGATGTCACCCCTGAAACCTGACCATTGTACCTGCTGGGACCGGAGCGGTCCACGTCCGGTTACGCTCCTGCTGCGCAAGTGGTTTCCACACCGCGACTTTTCGTTATATAAATTCTGTATATGACGTCACCTTCGCACGCGCCCCGACCGATCGAAGCTTTTGTGACCCTGCGCCGGCCGGACATGCCGGGCATCGGCCGCGAGCGCGTTCGGCTGCTGGAAGCCGTCGCGCGGGCCGGCAGCATCTCGGCCGGCGCGAAAGTCGTTGGCATCACCTACAAGGCGGCGTGGGACGCGCTCGACGCCATGGCGAACCTGTTCGGCGAAGCCCTGATCGAGACCCGCGTCGGCGGCAAGGCTGGCGGCGGGGCGCAACTGACCGCCACTGGCCTCAAGGTGATCGAGGCCTGGAACAAGCTCGAAGCCGAAATGGCGCGCGTGATGCGCGCCATCGAACCAGAACTGGCGGGCAGCGGCGTCACGCCGCTCGATCTGATGTCGGGGTTTTTCATGCGAACCAGCGCGCGCAATGCGCTCCGCGGCGCCATCACGGCGATCGAGTCCGGCCCATTGTCGGCCGATGTGGCGGTGCGAGTTTCGCCCGAAACCAGTATCCACGCGCTGGTGACGAACCAAAGCCTTCGCGAACTGGGGCTCTGCGTCGGGCGCGAGGCCATCGTGTTGATCAAGGCGCCGTTCGTGATGATCTCGCCGGGCGAGACGCCGCCAAAAGTCTCCGCCCGTAATTGCATCAGCGGTATCGTGCGCCGCTGCGAGGTGTCGGGGGTGGGGGCCGAAGTCGTACTCGACATCGGCGGCGGCAAGTCCATCGCGGCCTCGATAACGGCCGGCAGCGTTGCGGCGCTCGGACTGGCGGAGGGAAAGCCGGCCTGCGCGTTCTTCGACGCCAGTCATGTCATCATCGCCATCGACTGACATGAACCTGATCGACGACATCTGGCCGCCCGTCCGACTGACGATCGAACTCGCAAGCCTGTCGACGCTGATCCTGCTCATCGTCGGGACGCCGATTGCGTGGCGGCTATCGCGCAGCGACACTTGGCTCAAGCACGTCGTCATGGCGGTGGTGGCCATGCCGCTGGTGCTGCCGCCGACCGTGCTCGGCTTCTACCTTCTGGTCCTGCTCGGTCCGCAGGGGCCGGGCGGCGCGCTGGCGAGCCTGTGGGGCGGACGCACGCTGGCGTTCTCGTTTACCGGCCTCGTCATCGGATCGGTGATCTATTCCCTGCCCTTCGTGGTGCAACCGATCCACAACGCCTTCCGGGCGATCGGCGAGCGCCCCCTGGAGGCCGCCGCAACCTTGCGGGCCAGCCCGGCGCGGACGTTCTGGACGGTGGCGATGCCGCTGGCGCGGCCAGGCTTCCTCACCGCCGCCATGCTGGGCTTCGCCCATACGGTCGGCGAATTCGGGGTCGTACTGATGATCGGCGGCAACATCCCCGGCCAGACAAAGGTGCTGTCGGTGGCGATCTTCGATTATGTCGAGACGTCGCGCTGGCGCGAGGCGAACATTCTAGCTGGCGGCATGGCGGTCTTCGCGTTCGCCGTCATCCTGACGATGACGCTGCTGGAGCGCCGCGCCGCGAGACATTCCGCATGAGCGGCGTGGGCGAAATCGCCTGCCGGCTGTCTGGCGCGATCGGCGGCTTTCATCTCGATGTCGCATTCCAGACGCCTGCGCGCGGCGTCACGGCGCTGTTTGGCCCATCCGGTTGCGGCAAGACCAGCGTGCTGCGTTGCATCGCTGGCCTGCATCGCATCGGCGACGGCGACGTGCGGGTCAGCGGCGAAATCTGGCAGGACCGCGCGACATTCCTGCCAACGTGGCGGCGGCCAATCGGGTATGTGTTTCAGGAAGCGAGCCTGTTTCCGCATCTCTCGGTGCGTGGAAACTTATTGTATGGCGCGCCGGCCGCCGGCGCGCGTTCGGTTTCATTCGACGAAATCGTCAGTCTGCTCGGCCTCGAAAGGCTGGTCGGCCGGATGCCGCTCAATCTGTCCGGCGGCGAGCGCCAGCGTGTTGCAATCGGCCGCGCCTTACTGTCGGAGCCGCGCCTGCTGCTGATGGACGAACCGCTTGCGGCGCTCGATCGCGTCACCAAGGACGAAATCCTGCCATTCCTCGATCGGCTGCACGCGCAACTATCCTTGCCGATCCTCTACGTCAGCCACGACATGCAGGAGGTGGAGCGCTTCGCCGATCGCATCGCGCTTTTGGAATCAGGCAAAGTGCTGGCGTCAGGCCCGCTGGCTGAGCTGCAAAGCGATCCTGCATTGCCGCTGGCGCGCGCTCGCGAAGCGTCCGTCAGTCTCGATGCGCGCGTGGTTTCATTCGACATCGACGACGGGCTCGCAACGCTGCATGTGGCGGGCGGCGATCTGACCTTTCCGTCCGGCCGACTGGAGGCTGGACAGATGAGGCGCATCCGCATCGGCGCAAGCGACATCAGTCTCGCCCTGTCGCGCCCGATCGGCAGCACGATCCTCAACATCCTGCCCGCCCGCATCGCGTCGGCTACGCCCTTGCAGACAAGCGAGATGCTGGTGGTGTTGCGCCTCGGCGAACAGGGCGACGGCGAGCATCTGCTGGCGCGCGTGACGCGTCGCTCGTGGACATTGTTGCAATTGGCCGAAGGCGCTTCGATCTTCGCGCAGATCAAGGGCGTTTCGCTCGCGCCGCGATAGGGCGCGCTTGACCTGCGGCGCACGCGCGATGCACTGTCGACGCAATCGGGAGGGAAGAAGATGCTGCGCCTGTCGCGACTGGCCACGCTTGCAATTGCGTTGATCGCATCGACGGTCGCGCGTGCGCAGAGCGTCGAGGAATTCTATCGCGGCAAGACCTTCTACATGCTGATCGGCACCGAACCCGGCGGCGCATATGACGCCTACGCGCGTCTGCTCGGCCGCCACATCGGACGTCACATTCCGGGCGAACCGGTCGTGGTGTCGCAGAACATGCCGGGCGCGGCCAGCCTCGTGCTGGCGAACCATCTCTACAACGTGATAGCGCGCGATGGGCTCGCGATCGGCGCCGTGCAGCGCGGCATGCCGCTGAATCCGCTCTATGCCGGGCTCGGCGCATCCGGCGCGCGCTACGACGCGACAAAGTTCACCTGGATCGGCAGCATCAACAACGAAACCGGCGTCGTGCTGGCGATGAAAAGCTCGGGCATCAATCGCTTCGAGGATCTGTTCGAGAAAGAGATGATCGTCGGTGCGGAAGGCGGCGGCACATCGGATTCCGAACTCTTCGCGCGCCTGTCCAATGCGGTGCTGGGCACAAAGGCGCGCATCGTGACGGGCTACAAGGGCTCGTCCGAAGTCTCGCTCGCGCTCGACAAGGGCGAAGTGAACGGCCAGTTCGTCGGCGGCTGGGTCGGGCTTCGCGACAAGGCCAATCCGTGGATCGCGGCCGGGCGCGCGTCGCTGATCCTGCAATTGGCCGTGCGTCCCGACCCACGCTTTCCGGGCCTGCCGGTGATCATGGATTTCGCGCACGACGAGCGCCAAAAGCAGATCCTGCGTCTCGCGTTCACGGCTCAATTGTGGGGCCGACCCTATGTGGCGCCGCCGGGTCTGCCGCCGGAGCGCGCGAAGGCGTTGCGAGACGCCTTTCAGGCCACGATGGTCGATCCGGCCTTCGTGGCAGAGGCGAACCGGTTCGGTCTCGACATCGGCCCGTTGTCCGGCGAGGAAATGGCCGACCTGATCGCTGGGCTTTACGCTTCGCCGAAAGACATCGTCGAGGCGACGCGCGCGGCGTTCCACGGCGAAAAGAAGTAATGTTGCGGATCGGAGTACCGACGAAATGAGTTCCTACGGCCACCGCGCCCGCATCGGCTACACCTGCCCGCCTCTGCTCGCGGAAGTCTTTCCGTATGACTTCTACCGCATGGTTCCCGAAGGCGTGATGCTGGTGCTGTCGACGCTGTCGATCTCGGAACGCAACAAGGAAGAGGTCGACCGCTCCTACGACATCAGCATGGCGGCGGCCCGTGCGATGGCGAAGGCGGGCGTCGACCTGATTGTGCTCGGCGGCGTGCCGATCAATCTGTCGCGCGGCTACGAAAACGCCGACCGCATGCTGGACGATCTGTCGTCCGAGCTTGGCGTAAAAGTCACCAGCAGCGCCGCCGCACAGGACAAGGCGCTCAAGGCGCTGGGCACGAAGAAGATGGTCATCGCCCGCCCCTATCCGGCGCAGGGTGGCTATCAGTTCGAGGAATACGGCGACCGCAAGGTGCTCGGCACCTACGCGCTTGATGCGCCGTTCGGGATGATTTCCCGTCTCGACCGGCATGGGGGCGTCGACCTTGGCCGGCGCGCGACGCAGGCCTATCCGGATGCGGACACGATCATGTTCCCGTCGCCGCACTGGCCGGTGATCGACGCCATCGACCCGCTGGAGCGCGAACTCGGCGTCTCGGTGATGAGCGCGCTGCAGGCAATCGTCTGGGACGCGTTGCGCATGACGGGAGTCAACGACCGGATTGACGGCTTCGGGCGGTTGCTGCGGGAGTTTTGATAAAGAGAAACGATCAACCGATAGCGACAAACGAAGCTATTGCGCCAAAGCCTTTTTGGATCGGACACGAAAGGTAAGCGAAGCCTTTACCGTAATGGCTTATTGTTAAGTTCATATTCGCAATTTTCAATAAATTGATTGAATTCGTTACTTTTATCATCGTATTGATCACCCAGCTCGAAAGCGGGACTGCGTGATGGTGTCCTCACTTGCTATGGCTGCGTTTTTCGTGGGGATCGTATTCCTGTCCGGGATGGTCGCCGGTTATGGGTTGAAAAGCTGGCTGACGCCGCGCCGTCATCGACAACGAAGTTCGACCTTCAGTTCAACCGTGGTCGGCCTTCGCAAGGATAACCGGAACGATCCGCCGGTCTGAGCCGCCTATCGCATCGCCATCATTGGCCGATATCCGGCAGCCTTTCGCCCCGGAAAAACGCATCCGCCAGAGCCGCGACATCGGCCGGCGCATCGTGCTGCAGATTGTGGCCCGTATCCGCAAGATGCACGTATTTGCAATTGCGGATCAGCTTCCGCCGCATCTCGATGCCGCCGTTGGCGAGTGACGGGTTGAGCCGCCTTCCTGACCCGATCCAGAGCGCCGGCGCCGAGATTCGGCCGAAGCAGGCGGCCAGATCCTCGAACCGATAGGTGATCGGCCGCGGCCCGCGATGCAGCGGATCGAACGATGGCGAATACGAACCATCCTGATTTTGCACCGTCAGCTCGCGCGCCAGAAACTCGGCCTTGTAATCATCGAGCCGGCGGTTGGCGGCGCGCAGGCGCTGCGCCATTGCGGCGAGGTCGGCCGAAGGACGCAGCGGCGTCCGTTCCTTCAGTCCGTCCAGCCAGGCGGCGACGCGATCGGGAAACTCTTCCGGCGTTTCCTCAGCCAGCCCGAAACCGTCCAGCGAGACATATCGGTCAATGCGGCCGGGCCGGACGCCGGCGTATAGATTGGCCGTGTTGCCACCCATGCTGTGGCCGAGCATTCGCACCCTGCCGTCTGGCGCGAAATGATCGAGCAGCGCGTCGAGATCGCTCGTGTAATTCTGGAACAGATAGCTGTCGTGCGACCATTCGGTCTTGCCGTGACCACGCCAGTCTGGCGCGATGATGCGCCACGTATCCGGCAGCTCATCGACCACGAACTGGAAGGTGGCCGAGCAATCTTCATGTCCGTGCAGGAAAAACAGCGTTTCGGTCGCGTGCTCGTTCCAGATGCGGACGTGATAGCGAAGGCGATTGATGTCGAGGAAAACGGACGACGAGGGACGGTGCGGCTTGTCCATGAGCTCCCGGGGACTTGTTCTGCGACTGCCGCATTGTAGACGATCGCGGCCGGGAGACCAGCCGCGATTCCCGTGCGGATGCGCGCCTCAGCGCAGCGCGGCGTTGATCGACTCGAGCGTCTTGGCGCCTGGCGACAGTTCCGGCGCATTCAGCTCGTTGAGCGGCTGATTGATCGTGCCGAGATGATCGTGCAGATCGCTCGACTCATCGGCCATGTAGATGAGACCGGTCACAATTTCGCCGTCCGCCTGCCGCGTGTGCAGATTGTTCATCGCCGCGATACGGTCGTGCACGTCGTAATCGGCGCCAAGCTTGGCGAGACGGATCATCGAGCCATCGTGCATGCGCACCACCTGCGTCGTGCCCGGATCATATTCGGCGGTGATCGGCTCGCGGCCGGTGATGAAGTCGAGCCGGTTCAACGCCGCGTTATGATCGCGTACGTAATCGAAGCTCTTGGTCGAACCCTCGTGGTTGTTGAACGCCACGCAAGGCGAAATGCAATCGATGAAGGCCGCGCCGCGATGCTCGATCGCCGCCTTAATGAGCGGCACGAGTTGAGTCTTGTCGCCCGAGAAGCTGCGCGCCACAAAGGTCGCGCCGAGTTGAAGCGCAGTCGCCACGAGGTCGATGGCGGAATCGGTGTTAACGACGCCGCGTTTGCTCTTCGAGCCCTGATCGGATGTCGCGGAGAACTGACCCTTGGTCAGCCCATACACGCCGTTGTTCTCGACGATGTAGACCATGTTGACGCCACGTCGGATCGAATGGGCGAACTGACCGAAGCCGATCGAGGCCGAGTCGCCATCGCCCGAAACGCCGAGATAGATCAGATCGCGATTGGCGAGGTTCGCGCCGGTCAGCACCGACGGCATGCGGCCGTGAACCGAGTTGAAGCCATGCGACTGGCCGAGGAAATAGGTCGGGGTCTTCGACGAACAGCCGATGCCGGACAGTTTCGCGATGCGATGCGGCGGCAGGCTCAACTCGAAACAGGCGCGCATGACGGCGGAGCTGATCGAATCGTGGCCGCAGCCGGCGCAAAGCGTCGAGATCGAACCTTCGTAATCGCGATGCGTGAAACCGAGATCGTTGGTTTCGATCGCCGGATGATGAAACTTCGGTTTGGCGAGATAGCTCATGACAACACCTTCGGGCTGCGCGCCTGCATCCGCGCCACGTGATCGGTGATCGCCTTGCTGATGAAGCGGGCGGTGATCGGATTGCCGTCGAAATTCAGCACCGGCACGAGTTGAGCCGGATCGATGCTGCATTCGGCCATCAACAGCGTGCGCAATTGCGCGTCGCGGTTCTGCTCGACGACGAAGACCTGCTCGTGCGCGGCGATGAAGTCCGTCACCTCGGAGCTGAACGGGAAAGCCCGCACGCGCAGCAGATCGACATGCGTTCCCTCTGCGGCGAGCTTGTCGGCGGCCTCGGACATCGAAGGCGCGGTTGAGCCGTAGTAAATCACCCCCAGCCGCGTCGGCTTCGCCGCTTTGGTCAGGACCGGCTGTGGAACGATGGTCTTCGCCGTCTCGAACTTGTGCAGAAGCCGTTCCATGTTGTCGACGTAGGGAGCCGCTTCTTCGGTGTAGCGCGCGTAACGGTCGCGGCTGGTGCCGCGCGTGAAATAAACGCCCTTGGTGGGATGCGTGCCCGGATAGGTGCGATACGGAATGCCGTCGCCATCCACATCGAGATAACGGCCCCAGTCCTTGGCGGCGTCGAGATCGGCGGCGCTCATCACCTTGCCTCGATCGTAGGCGCGCGTATCGTCCCATTTAAATGGCTTGCAGAGATGCTGGTTCATGCCGATGTCGAGGTCGATCATCACGAAGATCGGAGTCTGCAGACGGTCTGCAAGATCGAACGCCTGCGCGCCCATCTCGAAGGTCTCATGCGGGTCTTCCGGGAACAGAAGCACATGCTTTGTGTCGCCGTGCGACGCATAGGCGGCGAGCAGGATGTCGGATTGCTGCGTGCGCGTCGGCATGCCGGTCGAAGGCCCGCCGCGCTGCACATCAAACAGCACCGCCGGAATTTCGGCGAAATAGGCAAGGCCGAGGAATTCCTGCATCAGCGAAATGCCCGGACCGGACGTCGCCGTAAAGGCGCGCGAGCCATTCCAGCCGGCTCCGATCACCATGCCGATCGAGGCGAGTTCATCCTCCGCCTGCACGATGGCGTATTTCTTTTTCTTTGTGTCCGGATCGACTCGAAGCCGCGCGCAATATCGCTCATAAGCTTCGGCGAGCGATGTCGACGGCGTGATCGGATACCAGGCGCAGACCGTCGCGCCGCCATAGACGGCGCCCAGACCGCCCGCGGTGTTGCCGTCGACAAAAATCATGTCGCCCACACGATCGGCGCGGCGCACGCGCATCGGCAGCGGACACTGGAATGTCTCGCGCGCAATGTCGTAGCCCATGCGCAGAACCTTGTGGTTCGAGGCGATGAGCTTTTCCTTGGCGCGAAACTGCTCGGCGATCAGCTTCTCGATCTCCGCCATGTCCATGTCCAGCAGCGCTGCGAGCGCACCGACATACATGACGTTCTTGAACAGGTTGCGCTGCCGCGGATCGGTGAATTCCCGATTGCAGATATTGGTCAGCGGCAGGCCGAGCACCACGATGTCTTCGCGGAACTTGGAATCCTGAATGGGACGCGACGAATCGTAAAACAAATAGCCGCCCGGTTCGATCGACGCGACGTCCTTGTCCCACGTCTGCGGATTCATGGCGACCATCATGTCGGTGCCGCCGCGCGCACCGCGATGCCCGGCCTCCGAAATGCGCACCTCGTACCAGGTGGGCAGGCCCTGAATGTTGGACGGGAAGATGTTGCGCGGCGCGACCGGCACGCCCATGCGCATCACCGACTTGGCGAACAGCTGGTTGGCGCTCGCCGAGCCAGATCCATTGACGTTCGCGAAGCGAACGACGAAGTCGTTTATGCTTTCGATCGGCATCCGTGCCCCGCGTGTGTCATCTCGAGTGTGAATCTCTGCATGTCCCATGCGCCCGTGGGACAGCGTTCAGCGCAGAAGCCGCAATGCAGGCAGAGGTCTTCGTCCTTCGCCATGATGCGCCCGGTCCTCAGACCGTCCTGAACATAAATGTCCTGCGTCAGGTTTCCGGCGGGCGCCAGAAGCCGCGCGCGCAGATCGCTTTCCTCGCCGTCGTCGGTGAAGGTGATGCAATCCATCGGACAGATGTCGACGCAGGCGTCGCATTCGATACACAGCTTCGCGCTGAACACGGTCTGCACGTCACAGTTCAGGCAGCGCTGCGCCTCGGAGAATCCGAGCTTCGGATCGAAGCCGAGTTCGACTTCGGTCTTGATGCTTTTCAGCGCGATCGCTGTTTCTTTATGCGGCACCTTATAGCGCAAGTCGTTCGACACGCCGTTGTCGTAAGTCCATTCGTGGATGCCCATCTTCTGGCTTACGAGATTGGTGTTCGGCGGGGGCCGGTCGGCGATGTCCTCGCCGCGGCAGAACTTGTCGATCGACACCGCCGCTTCGTGCCCGTGCGCGACGGCCCAGATAATGTTCTTCGGGCCGAACGCCGCGTCACCGCCAAAGAATACATTCGGAATCGTCGCCTGGAACGTCGTCTGATCGACCTTGGGCATGCCCCAGCGATCGAATTCGATGCCGATATCTTTCTCGATCCACGGAAAGGCGTTTTCCTGCCCGACTGCAACGAGCACGTCGTCGCATTCGATCAAGGTATCGGGCTCGCCCGACGGCACGAGATCGCGGCGTCCCTTGGCGTCAAACACCGCCTTCACCTTTTCGAACACCACGCCGGTCAGCTTGCCGTTCTGATGTTTGAATTCTTTCGGCACAAGCCAATTCAGAATCGGGATGCCTTCATGCATCGCGTCTTCCTTTTCCCAGGGAGACGCCTTCATTTCCTCGAAGCCGGAACGCACCACCACAGTGACGTGCTCGCCGCCGAGGCGGCGCGAGGAGCGGCAGCAGTCCATCGCGGTGTTGCCGCCGCCGAGAACCACGACGCGCTTGCCGATCTTGTCGATGTGGCCGAACGAAACGCTCGACAGCCAGTCGATGCCGATATGGATGTTGGCGGCGGCCTCGGTACGGCCCGGGAGTTCGAGATCGCGCCCGCGCGGCGCGCCGGTGCCGACGAATACGGCGTCGAATTTCTGATCGAGGATCGACTTCAGGCTGTCGATGCGCTGGCCGCCGCGGAACTCGATGCCCAGATCGAGAATATAGCCCATCTCCTCGTCGATGACGGTTTCGGGCAGGCGAAACTTCGGAATTTGCGTGCGCATCATGCCGCCGGACAATTTGTCCTGATCGAACACGATGATCTCGTAGCCCTCGGGCGCGAGATCACGGGCCACGGTCATCGACGCCGGACCTGCGCCGATGCAGGCGATGCGCTTGCCGTTGCGGGCGGCGCCTGGCTTCGGCATCAGATGTTTGACGTCGTCCTTGTAATCGGCCGCGACGCGTTTCAGGCGGCAGATGGCGACGGGCTCATCCTCGACGCGGCCGCGACGGCACGCGGGCTCGCAGGGGCGGTCGCATGTGCGCCCGAGAATCCCCGGAAACACATTCGACTTCCAGTTGATCATGTACGCGCCGGTGTAATCTCCGGCCGCGATGTGGCGGATATATTCGGGAACCGGCGTATGCGCCGGGCAAGCCCATTGGCAGTCGACGACCTTGTGGAAGTAGTCCGGATTCGAAATTTCCGTAGGCTTCACGCTACCTCCTCGGCTCGCGGAGAGCGCAGGGACGTCTCCGCCGTGCATGCAAATCAGAACGTTTCCTCTGGGACAAACTCTCGAGGTTGATTTTGCCCCGCGAAGGTTTGATCCATGCGGTCGCATCGGTCAAGCGCGCCACGCCTGTAAAAACAGCTTCCATCGGGCGTTTCACCGAAAGTTGCATGCGTGCGCCGCGATGCAGCAGAGAATCTTGCGTCGCAAAATAGCCCCGATCGCCGATCAGGAGTGCAGCCCGTTTGGCGCGGGACGCCCGCCGGGTTAGTCCTGCCTCAGGAGTGATTCATGCGATTCAGCCGGCGCGCCTTCCTCGTTCAGACCAGCGCCATCATCGGTGCACCCCATGTCGCGCGAGCGCAGGCGTCGGTGTCGGACGAGATGATCGCCGAGATGCTGATTGTCGGATTCGCCGGCGCATCGGGCGACGCAGACAGCGCCCGCAATCTGGCGCGGCATATCGCGGCAGGCCGCGCTGGCGGCGCATGCTTCCTCGGCCACAACACGCGGTCGCGCGAGGGCATCGAGAGCCTGACAGCGCTTTTTCAGGGCGCGGGACGCCGTTGGAAGCCGCTCGTGGCGGTCGATCAGGAAGGCGGCGCGGTGCAGCGCCTCAGCAATAAGCTCGGCTATCCGGCGATCCCGGCCGCGCAGGCCGTTGCGGCCCGCAAGGACGTCGACGAGGCGCGGAAAATCTATGCCGCCATGGCGGGCGAACTGCGCGCCGCCGGGTTCAATTTCAACATGGCGCCGGTCGTCGATCTCGGTTTCGAACCGCGCAATCCGATCGTCGCCAAGTTCGGCCGAGCGTTCGGGCCGGACGGAGAAACAGTGGCGCGCTATGCGGGCGCCTGCGTGGCGGCGCATCGGTCCACCGGCGTTCTGACGGCCCTGAAGCATTTTCCCGGTCATGGTTCGACGCTGACGGACAGCCACGCCAAGCCTGTCGACATCACCTCCACCTGGCGTCCGGACGAACTCGAGCCCTTCCGGCGTTTGACCAGGGCCGGTCTCGTGGATGTGGTGATGAGCGGCCACCTGTCGCACGCCAAGCTCACGGGCGGCGAGCCCGCAACGCTGTCGAAGACGGCCATCGACGGCGTGCTGCGCCGCGACATCGGCTACGACGGCGCGGTGATGACCGACGATCTCGACATGGCGGCGATCCGCTCCCGCTATCAGCTCGACGACGCCGTCATACGCGCCATTGCGGCCGGCAACGATCTCATCCTGCTGTCGAATTCGCTGACGCCCGAGCCCGACATGCCGCTGAAGATTATCGCTGCCGTGAAGGACGCCGTGGTGAAGGGCCGTCTCCGGGCGTCGCAGATCGAAAGCGCCAGCCGCCGCATCGCGGAGCTGAAGTCGCGCATCGGCTGACGTTTCGGCGTGTGCGTCCGCGCACAGGCGAAAGCCGCGCCTGGACATAATCTCTCACCATCGCCGATCGGACAGACGGCGACCCGAAGGAGAGAGCCATGACCACGATCGTCAAGAAGTCCGCTACCGCCGCCCTCGCCGCCCTGACGATCGCCGCTACCCTCGCCACAGCCTCGACGCCCGCCTCCGCCCGCAACGGCGGCGCGATCGCAGCCGGCATCATCGGCGGTCTGGCGCTCGGCGCGATCGCCGCCAGCGCTGCGAACGCCGGCCCCGCCTCTTACGCCCCGCAGCGCAATTGCTGGATGGAGCGTCGCGCCGTCACCAATCGTTGGGGCGATATCGTCGGATATCGCAACATACGGATTTGCGAGTAGTCGCACACGGTCCGGGGCGTCGACGGCGCCTCCCCGTTGTGCCCCGAGAGCCCTCCGGGTCCGACCCGCCCGGAGGGCTCCGTCGTTTTTGCGCCGTCTTGACCGTCCATCCGGCCCGCCGCATGGTCAGGCTCCGCCAACCGACGCGAGCCTCCGGATGATCGATCGACGCCGTTTTCTGCAGGGCGGAGCGGGTCTTCTGCTCCTCGATCAGCCTGCGTTTGCCCAGACGGCCGGAGCGCCTGTCGCCAACCCCGACTTCAAGACCGACCCATTCACCCTCGGCGTCGCCAGCGGCGAACCGGCAGCCGATGGCTTCGTCATCTGGACCCGGCTCGCCCCGACCCCGCTTGCGGCGAGCGGCGGGCTGCGCACGCCCCGCATCGAAGTGAAATGGGACATCGCCAACGACGACCAGATGCGCGACGTCGTGCGCAGCGGTACGGAGGTCGCCCGCATCGAGGCCGCGCATTCGGTGCATGTCGAGATCGAGGGCCTAGAGCCGTCGCGCGATTATTTCTACCGCTTCCGCTCGGGCGCCGCGACGAGCGCTATCGGCCGCGCCCGCACGCTTCCCGCCGCAGCGTCGACCGCATCGCTGCTGCGCTTCGCGTCCGCTGGCTGTCAGGCGTGGGAAGGCGGCTTCTACAGTGCATGGAAGGCCATCGCGGCGGAGGCCTTCGATTTCGTCTATCACTACGGCGATTACATCTACGAATTTGCCGCTTATGCGAAACGCCGGGACGGCAGCATCCCGCCGCGCGTCATGCCGGCCAATTGGCCGGTCTGCCGCACGCTGACCGACTATCGGCAGCGCTATTCGCTCTACAAGACCGATCCTGATCTGCAGGCCGCGCACGCCTCTTGTCCGTTCATCGCGGCGTTCGACGACCACGAGATCACCGACAACTGGGCCGCAGACGGCGACCCCGCCGGCACGCCCAAGGAATTGTTCTGGTTCCGCCGCGCCGCCGCGCTGCAAGCCTGGTACGAACACATGCCGGTGCGGGCGCGCATGATCCCGCGCGGTCCCGACCTGATGGCCCATCGCCGTTTTACATTCGGAGCGCTGGCTGACCTCCATGTGCTCGATACGCGCCAGTACAGGTCGCGCCAACCGTGCGGCGATGGCTTCAAGGCGCTGTGCGACGAAGCGCGTCTGCCGGATCGCACCATGATGGGCGCGGCGCAGGAGCGATGGCTCGACGAAGGACTGAGCGCCAGCAAGGCGACATGGAATGTGCTGGCCCAGCAGGTCCTGTTCTCCAAACTCGATCTCGATCCGGACCCAAAGCGCGTACAATACGATCTCGACGCGTGGGACGGCGCGCCCGCCGCGCGCAACCGACTGCTGCAATCGCTGCGCGAGCGAAACATCGAAAATCCCATTGTGCTGTCGGGCGATCTGCACCGCGGGATAGCGATGGAAATCGGCGAGAACGGCGACGATCCGTCGTCACGCTGCATGGGGGTCGAGTTTCTCTCGACGTCGATTTCCTCAACGGGCGAGACGCGAGATCCCGACATGATTTCGCGTGCATTGCGCGCCAAGAATACCCATCTGAAATTCTTCGGCGCGGAACACGGCTATACGCGCCACATCGTTTCGCCGTCGCAATGGCGCGCCGATTATCGCGCCGTCGCCAGCATCGAGAAGCCGGGCGGCGACGTCGCGACCCGCAAGTCCTTCGTGGTGGAGGCCGGCCGGCCGGGACTTGTGGACGCCTGACGAGGGCCAATGCGTGAAGGCGGCTTGATCGGCAGGGCCCGGGGGGCGTAAAGCCAGCAACAGTGCGGCGGCGGGCCGCCCATAAACCGGGATCAGACCATGACGTTCATCCGGCCACTCGTTTCCTGTCTGGCGCTGGCGCTTTGCGTCCTGCCGCAACTGGCGGACGCGCAGGGCCTGCGCCAACCGCCCCGCGGACAGGACGAGCCCTCAGGCCCACGGCCTCGTGGCGAGCCCGAAAAAATATTCCCGACCGGGGTGCTTTGGGTGCTGACCGAAGTGAACGGCAAGCCCATTCCGGCCGGAACCGACGCGACCCTGACGATCGACGGCAACAACCGCGGCACGGGATCGGCGGGCTGCAATACATGGTCGTCGCCCATGGTGGCGATCCAGGGGCAGAAGCTCGCCATGGGGGCCATCGCGATGACGCGCCGCTCATGCCCGGCGCCGGTGATGGCGTTCGAGCGGAGCTACCTCACCGCCCTGCACGGCGGACCGTCGTGGGATATCGTCGTCACAGACCTCGTGGTGAAGGCGCAGAACATGACGCTGAAGTTCAAGCGCGGTCTCTGACCTAGGCTTGGACCTACGCCGGCACGCGCGCGTCGACCGGCGTGAACGACCCATCCTGCTGCGGCTGCAATTCCAGCTTGCGTTTGTGGAACGCCATCAGGGTTGAGCGGTGCCCAATGGACACAATCGTTGTGCGCGGCATCAGGTCTGCGAGCGCGCGGTAGACGACAGCTTCGCTCGGCTCGTCCAGCGACGCCGTCGCCTCGTCAAGGAACAACCAGTCAGGTTTCGCGAGAAGCGCGCGCGCCATCGCGAGACGCTGCTGTTCTCCGCCCGACAGGCGCATGCTCCAGTTGTCGTCGTCGTCGAGACGGTCGGCGAACGCATCGAGTTTCACGGCCGCCAGCGCCTGCAGGATCACGTCATCCGAAAATGCGCCCGGCACGGACGGATAGCTGAGCGCGGCGCGCAACGAGCCGAGCGGAATGTAGGGACGCTGCGGCAGCAGCATGACGCTGCGATCCTTCGGCGTGCGAATGTCGCCGTCCCCATAGGGCCAGATGCCGGCGAGCGCACGGAAGAACGTCGACTTGCCCGATCCTGACGGGCCAGTGAGCAGAACAGCCTCGCCCTCCGCCAGTTCGAGGTCGCCGACGCGAATGATGGCGCGCCCATCGGGCAGACGCAGCGTAAGCCCCTGCACGCCGAGCGTGACGCTCGTCTTCGGGCCATGCTCGATGCGCGGCGGCGCGGTACCGATGGTTTCGGCGTTGCCCATGGCCTCGCGGAACGTCGTCAGACGATCGATCGTGGCCTTGTAGGAGGCGAGCGTCGCATAGGCCGACATGAAGAACGCCAGCGCGCCCTCGACGCGCCCGAAGGCGGAGGAGCCCTGCTGCATCTCGCCCAGCGTCATCTTGTCGGCGAAATAATACGCGCCCATGAAGATGTACGGAAACGCCACGCTCATCTGCGACCAAGCGAAGGTGAAGCCGGTGAGCTTCAGACGCCGCACCAGAATGTCGAGGAAGTTGCGGATCACCTCGCGGAAGCGCCGGCGCAGGTGGTCGATTTCGGCGAGTGCGCCGTTGAGCAACGCGATCTGTTCGCCGTATTCGCGCAGGCGCGCCAGCGCGAAGCGAAAGTTCGCCTCGTAACGCTCCTGCAGGAAGTCGAGGCGGATCAGCGGACGGCCGATGAAGTGCGCCAGCACGGTGCCGATGAGGGCATAGGCCGCCGCGATCCACACCAACAGGCCCGGCACGACGACGGCCGTAAGCGGAAAGGTGAAATCCTTCGAGAGGCCCCACAGGATGACTGTGAACGACACCAGCGTCGCCAGCTGCGACAGGAGGCGGATCGACAGCGACATCGTGCGGCCGATGAAGCTGTCGACATCCGATGCTATGCGCTGGTCGGGGTTGTCTGCCGCGAACCCCGCGAGGCCCATTTTGTAGTGCGTGCCGTCAGAGAGCCAGCGGGTGAAATAATTGCTCGTCATCCATTCCCGCCAGCGCAGCTGGAAGATCGTGTCGAGCGTCACGTCGATGAGCTGCACGATGATCCACACGACGAGCAGCGGCACGAACACGAACCAGATCTGCTCCCAGAACGCGGCGGCGTCCTTCTTTTGCAATGCATCGAACAGATCGCGATACCAGACATTCAGTCTGATGCTCATCGCCACCTGGGCAAAATTCTCGGCGATGATGATGCCGACCATCGCCTGCGCGGCCGCGCCTTCGCTCTTGAAGAATTTTCCGAAGAATCCATACGGCTCCGTCGCGGGACGCGTCGAATGAAAATACGGATCGGCGAGCCCTGTGATCGTGCGCACGATCGGCAGTCGCGACACGCCGAACACGATCGCCGCGAAGGCCGCGCAAGCTGTCGCCATGAAGGCCGGCGGCAGAAATGGAAAGAGGCCCGGCGTCAGAGCATCGACAGCCCGCAGCGCATTGCCGACGCAGATCAGGATAAAGCCGAGCCCGTACATGAAAATGAAGACGCGCAGGAACGTCGAGATGTCGCGCGCGAACCAGACGACGCCAGCCATCGCGAGGCCCGAAACGCCGACATAGATCGGCAGCGCCGCGGCGCTTGTCGCCAACATCGCGAGCAGACCCGCGGAAACGGCGGCGATGATGAGCGCCAAAATCCTCATGCGACGATGACCCCGGGGATAATGCGGCGCAACATGGCGCGAAAGCGCATTCTATTTCGATTCGTCGCGCAGCCCAACGACAGCGCGATCACGAATGCGGCAATCTGCGGAGGAATGTCAGACGCGGCCTGCGGCGAGCAGCACCGACGGCTCCTCGTGCTGGACGACCTCGCCGTTGACGACTTCGATTAGACGCGGCGACGGCTTGAACGTCATCACGCGGCGCGCCGTGATCGGATGTTCACGACCCGTCTTCGGATTGCGTCCGACGCGTGGGCGCTTGCTTCGCACCGTGAACGTTCCGAAGCCGCGCAGCTTGACGCTCTCGCCGGTTTCGAGCGCGCGGCAAATCTCTTCTATCGTCGCCTCGACGATATCTTTTGCTTCGCTGCGCGAAAGGTTGGGGCCGTTGACATAGACAGCGTGCATCAGGTCTGCGCGCGTAAGTGTTTTGTTCGTCATGATGCCGACTTGCTTGCGTAGGTCGAAACAAATGCAGGGCGCGGCGCCGTTTTGAACCCTCTGGCCGACTTGCCGCCCCCGCCAAGTCGCAGCCGTCGTAGTTCCATGCCCAGCCCGTGCAAACATTAGGCACTATTTGGAAACAGTTACAAGCCGGAAAGAGGATGAACCGGATTGCCCAAGGCCCGGATGCGGCGACACAATTTTCAGCATTTGTGTCGAGTTTTATGAAATTGCGTTGCGTCGCAAAAAAGAGAGGCCGCCCGCGGGCGGCCTCTCCGTATTCGCATTCGATTTGAACGAATGGGCTTCTGGATCAGAAGTCCATGCCGCCCATGCCGCCGCCGCCCGGCATCGGGGGCATCGGCGAGTCCTTCTTGGGCTTGTCGGCGATCATCGCTTCGGTAGTGACGAGCAGGCCCGAAACCGAAGCCGCATCCTGCAGCGCCGTACGAACGACCTTCGCGGGATCGACGATGCCAGCCGCGATCATGTCGACATATTCTTCGGTCTGCGCATTGAAGCCGAAGGTCTGCGACTTGTTCTCGAGGATCTTGCCGACCACGATCGAGCCTTCGACGCCCGAGTTCTCGACGATCTGACGGATCGGCGCCTCGAGGGCCTTCAGGACGATGTTGATGCCGGCCTGCACGTCGTCGTTGGAGCTCTTCAGCTTCGCGACAGCGCCCTTGGCGCGCAGCAGGGCGACGCCGCCGCCCGGCACGATGCCTTCTTCCACCGCAGCGCGGGTGGCGTTCAGAGCGTCGTCAACGCGATCCTTCTTTTCCTTCACTTCGACTTCGGTCGCGCCGCCGACGCGGATCACCGCAACGCCGCCCGCGAGCTTCGCGAGACGTTCCTGCAGCTTCTCCTTGTCGTAGTCCGAGGTGGTTTCCTCG
>CANJEY010000006.1 GCA_947472615.1 Beijerinckiaceae bacterium | reverse complement strand
TGCAGATAGAACACGTCGCCCGGATAGGCTTCGCGGCCCGGCGGGCGGCGCAGCAGCAGCGACATCTGACGATAGGCGACGGCCTGCTTCGACAGATCGTCATAGATGATGACGGCGTGCATGCCGTTGTCGCGGAAGAACTCGCCCATGGCGCAGCCGGAGAACGGCGCGAGGAACTGCATCGGGGCCGGATCGGAAGCGGTCGCGGCGACGACGATCGAATATTCGAGCGCGCCCTGTTCTTCCAACACCTTCACGAACTGCGCGACAGTCGACCGCTTCTGGCCGATGGCGACGTAGACGCAATAGAGCTTCTGGTTCTCGGAAGCGCCGGCGACGTTGAGCGCCTTCTGGTTGAGGATCGTGTCGAGCGCGATGGCGGTCTTGCCGGTCTGGCGGTCGCCGATGATCAGTTCGCGCTGGCCGCGGCCGACCGGGATCAGCGCATCGATCGACTTGAGGCCAGTCGCCATCGGCTCGTGCACCGACTTGCGCGGAATGATGCCGGGGGCTTTCACGTCGACGCGTGCGCGCTTGTCGGCCTGGATCGGACCCTTGCCGTCAATCGGATTGCCGAGCGCGTCGACGACGCGGCCCAGCAGACCCTTGCCGACCGGCACGTCCACGATGGCGCCGGTCCGCTTGACGGTCTGGCCTTCCTTGATGTCGCGGTCGGAGCCGAAGATCACGATGCCGACGTTGTCGCTTTCGAGATTGAGCGCCATCCCGCGGATGCCGTTCTCGAATTCGACCATTTCACCGGCCTGGACATTGTCGAGGCCGTAGACGCGGGCAATGCCGTCGCCGACGGACAGAACCTGACCGACTTCGGTGACCTGGGCTTCGTTTCCGAAGTTGGCGATCTCATTCTTGAGAATCGCCGAGATTTCAGCGGCGCGGATATCCATCAGCCGACCTCTTTCATGCGTGAGCGGATCGTGTTGAGTTTAGTCTTGAGCGAGCCGTCGACCATGCGCGACCCGAGCTTGACGATGAGACCGCCAATGATCGACGGGTCGATCTTGACGTTGACTTCGACGGACTTGCCGCCGGAAACCTGCCGCAGAGCCTCCTTCAGCGCATCGAGATGCGCGTCGTTGAGCGGCTCGGCGACCGTGATTTCAGCCCGCGTCACGCCCTTGGCGACGTCGCTGAGCTTGTTGAAATCGCGAATCATGTCCGAAATGGCGAACAGGCGGCGCTTGGCGGCGACCAGCTTGATGAAGTTCGCCGCGATTCCCTCGATCCCGGCGCGCGCCAGAATCGCGTCGAGCGCCTTGACCTGCGATTCGGCCGAGAACACCGGGCTGCGGACGAGCCGCTGCATGTCTGGGTTATGGTCGATCAGCAGATCGAAATTCTTCAGATCGGCCGCGACCTTGTCGGTCGAAAGGCTTTCCTGGGCAAGGGCGAACAACGCCTGGGCGTAACGCCCGGACATACCCGAAACGATTGTTTCCTCGTGAGCCACGCGGGTCCTCTGGACTGGCGACCGATCAGGGACAGCCTGCCGCATGACACTGACTTTGCGGGCAAATACCGCGCTAGTACGTCGGCAGGCTGAGTGGGAACGGGCCAAAGCGCGCGCAAACGCATCTCCGCCCCGAAGGCGCGCCGGACGTAACATATGGCTTTTTTGGGCGCAAGCCTGTGCGCAGCTTCAGTCTTTGCGGCTTTGGGCGTAGCGGGCGATGCGAGCGCCCGGAACCGCCGATCGCACCCGAATGCCCCCAAACGAACCGATTCGCGCCCGTTCCGGCTGTGGGTCGCGACGAAATGGCGCAGGCGGCATCCCCGTTTCAGTCCCGAAATGCTGTGACGGCCCGCTCGATCCAGTCCGGATCGTCGTAAAGCGTCGCCAGTTCGAGTCGGGCCTGAGCTTTGGTCATGCGCCGGTTGGCCATGATCTGCTGGTTGTCGCCCTGCGCGGGGGCGCTGCTGGCCTCGAGCCTGATCCCGTTCGGATCGTAGAAATAGATCGACTGGCTGCCGGGGCTCGTGCGAATCGGCCCGTCGCACTCGTAGCCGTGCTGTTCGAGCCGCGCCTTGAGGGCGAGCTGGACGTCGGGCGTCGCCACGAACGAGACGTGCTGCATCGTGCCGATTGCGTCGCGGTCGCCGCGCGGCTTGGCCCCCTTGGGGATTTCGAAGAAAGCCAGCATGCTGTCGTTGCCCATGTCGAAGAAATAGTGGCGGATGTTGGGGAACTTCGGATTACCCCGGTCGACGCCTTCTTCGACCTTGATCGCCCCCACCAACGGCATGCCGAGCACGCCCGCGTAGAAGTCGATCGTCATCTTCATGTCGTCGGTGTTGAACACCAGATGATGGACGCCGCGCAGCTTGCGATGAAAATCGTCGCCCAGCGGCTTCACGGCGGCTTCCGCAACTTGTGCGTCGGACATTCGAACCTCCCGAATAATTTCGACGCGATGATATCCGCAGGGCCCGCGATGTCGAGCTTTGCGTGACCGTTCCCGGTTCCGTATGCTTGAGCGCAGACAGGGAGGAAATTGGAATGTTGTGCGGACTTGGGAACGCGATTCGCCGTCTGTGGTTCGTGGGCGCGCTATTGGCCGGGGCCGCCCCGGCTACGGCCGATCCGGTCTCGGATTTCTACGCCGGCAAGACGGTCTCGATCGTGGTGCCGCTGGCGCCGGGCGGATCGTATTCGCTGTTCGCCCAATTGCTGCAGCAGCATCTGCCGCGTCACATTCCGGGCAATCCCACGGTCGTGGTGCAGCACATGCCGGGCGCGGGCGGCGTGACGGCGGCCAACTGGCTCTATTCGGTCGCCCCGAAGGACGGCACGGCGCTGGCGACGTTCAACTCGGCCGCCAGCACCTATGCGGTCCTGAACCCTGAGAAGATCAAATTCGACCCGCTCCAATTCACCTGGCTCGGCGGCTGGAACGAGACCGTCACGGTGCTGGTGGTTCTCGAAAACTCTCCCGCGCAGACGCTGGCCGAAGCAAAGGAAAAAGAAATCATCATCGGTTCGGTCGGTTCGGGGAGCCTGACCTACATGCTGCCGGCGCTGCTCAACACCTATGTCGGCACGAAGTTCAAGATCGTCACCGGCTATCCTGGCGCGAACAACGTCTATCTGGCCATGGAGCAGGGCGAGGTGCACGGTTCGACGGCGCTCGCTGAAAGCCTCAACGCCTCCCGGCAGGAATGGGTGCAGAAGGACCGCATGCGCTTCCTGATGCAGATCGCCCGCAAGCCCTATTCGGACAAGATGGCGAACGTGCCGCTGCTGAACGACCTCGCCACGAACGACGAATCGCGGCAGGCGTTCGGCTTCCTGTCGGCGGGCAGCATGGCGGCGCGCGCCCTACAATTGCCGCCCGGCGTCCCAGCGGATCGGGTCGAGGCGCTGAAGAAGGCGCTCGAAGCGACGTATGCCGATCCGCAGTTCCTGCAGGAAGCCGTGCGGATGAAGTTCGAGATCGACCCGATCCCTGCGGACGAGGTGTTCCGCATGGTGAAGTCGATGGCGAGCCTGCCGGCTCCGCTGAAGGAAAAGTTGCGCGTCCTGCTCGGCGACTAGGCCGATTCTTGCGCCAGCGCGGCGTGCGCCCCGAGTTCGCGCACGACGCGCTCCAGCATCCGGTCGCGAATGCCCATCTGGGCGAGATGCTCCTGCGTGTTCTGAATGTATTCCGGGTTAGGGCCTGAAATCCCGACACCCTGCGCCACGAGACGTACGACGGAGTCCGGCTCGAGTTCGCCGGAATATTGCAGATGCGTGCGGTCCACTGCATACGCGACCGCCATCACGCTGCGTCCGTCGATCAGGCGCAGCTTCGCCTCGATTTCGCGATAGACGGCCGTGACCTGCTCGCGCTCGCGCAGATAGGCCAAGGTCTCGGCCCGCCTGTCGTTGGAAACCCGGTACGCGACGCCCTGACACGAGCCGCCGCGATCGAGCCCGAGCACGAGGCCCGGGCGCTCCGGCGTGCCCCGATGCACATGCGACAGAACGCAGAGGGAGCGGTGATAGCCGTGGATCGTCGCCCGCACGCGCTCCACATAATCGAAGCCCGGTCGCCAGATCAGCGATCCGTAGCCGAACACCCAGAAGTCCTTGTTGCGGAGCGGCTCAGGAGCCTGTTTCGGATCGTGGACTTGCATGAGGCCCTGTGTAACTCGATAAGACTGCGAACGCATCAGTTTCCGCCGCAGACGCGGCCCGGTCGACCGCCAGATGGACGCACAGTCAAAGAAACGGTCCCGCATCGCGCTGGCGGCGTTGACGCTGGCGCTGCTCGTCTGCGCGACCGTTCCCGCGATCTGGTTCGGCGCGCGCTTCTGGGCCGTGACGGCCATCGACACATGGCGCGAACAGGAGCGTCTGGCGGGCCGCGAGTGGACCTGCGCCACGCCCGCAACCTCGGGCTTCCCGTTCCGGCTGGTCTATGTCTGTCCCGAGCCGACGGTGCGGTTCGCGGGCCGCGCCGGCGCCGCACATGCGACAGCCCGGTCGCTGGAAATCTCCGCCTCGCTCGCCGATCCTCTGCTGCTCGAAGCGCGCCTGTCGGGCCCCTTCACATTCGCCGAAACCGCTGGCCCCAACGCCTCCTTCGACTGGAAGCGGTTCGAGGTCGACCTGCGGTTCGGGCTCACGGGTCTTCGCGACAGCGCGATGCGGATCGAGGGTCTGGAGGCGACCGCCCAGGACCCGCAACTGAACGCAAGGCGCATCGCGGCGGATTCGATCGCGCTCGCCGTCAGGGGCCTCGACCGCGACGCCGCCGACCTGTCGGCGAGCGCCACGGGGCTCGATGCGCCCGACGCTGAGAAGCTGACCGGCCTGCGCGACCTGATCGGTCTGCAGTTCGCCGGCAGGCTGATGCGGCCCGATCTGCTCAATCTGGCCGACATGCCCTTTGCGATCGACGACTGGCGCGGTGGGGGCGGAGAGCTGGAAGTCTCGCGATTCGACCTGTCGCAGGGCGCGGCGTCAGTAGTGCTCGACGGCAGGCTCGGCCTCGATGACCGCCGACGCGCGCGCGGTTCGCTGAACGTCGCCGCCACCGGGCTTGATCCAGTCTTGCGGCGGTATGGCCTGAGCCCGGCCGCGCTGAGCATCGGCAATGTGCTGGGCGGCCTGCTGGGCGGACGCCCGAAGGGCGAAACGCCGACCGGCGGGGGCCCGACGCTGCGCCTGCCGCTGGCGCTGCGCGACGGCTTTGTGTTCGTCGGTCCGGTGCGAGCGCCGCTAGTGCTGTTGCCGCTCTACTGAGATTCGTCGGAACCCGCCGGCAGACGGCCGAAATCGGCCTTCTGGGTTTCCTGCCCGATGTCGATGATGCCGCGCCGGATCGCCCGCGTGCGGGTGAACAGGTCGAACAGCCCGTCGCCGTCGCTGCGTTCGACCATGCCGCGCAGCGCCGCGAGGTCGTCGTTGAAGCGGCCGAGCATGTCGAGCACCGCGTCCTTGTTGTTCAGGAACACGTCGCGCCACATGGTCGGATCGGAGGCGGCGATCCGGGTGAAGTCGCGGAAGCCGCCGGCCGAGAACTTGATGACTTCGGAATTCGTCACCTGTTCGAGGTGGGCCGCCGTGCCGACGATATTGAACGCGATCAGATGCGGCACATGGCTGGTGATCGCCAGCACCAGATCATGATGCGTGGCCGACATGATCTCGACGTTGGAACCCGCCGCCGACCAGAACGCCCGCACCTTCTCGGTCGCTGCCGGATCGGTCCCGTCAGGCGGCGTCAGAATGCACCAGCGATTGACAAACAGCGTCGCGAAGCCTGCGTCGGGCCCGGAAAATTCCGTCCCGGCGACCGGATGCGCCGGCACGAGGCTTATGTCGGGGCGCAGATAGGGCGTCACATTGGCGATGACCGAGGCCTTCACCGAGCCGACGTCCGACATCACAGCGCCGGTCTTCAGATGCGGACCGATGACGGCCGCGACGGTCGCATTGGCCCCGACCGGCACGCACAGGATCACCAGATCGGCGTCACGCACGCCAGCCTCAGGCGTCTCGGCGACTTCGTCGGCGATGCCGAGTTCGGCGACGCGCGCCCGCACGGCGTCCGACAGGTCGATCGCCACGATGGTCTTCGCCAGCCCCTTGCGGCGGGCGACGCGCGCCAGCGATGAGCCGATCAGCCCCAGCCCGATGATGGCGACGCGACCGAAGAGCGGTTGTGGCAACGGAGGTCCGAGTTGATCAGGCACGGAAGGCGCCCTTCGGGTGCTGCGCCACGAAATCCCGCAGCGCGTCCGCCACGAGCCGCGTCGCCTCCTCGGTCCCGATGGTGACTCGCAGTGCGTGCGGCAGCTTGTAGGACGCGACATTGCGGACGATCAGCCCGCGCCGCGTGAGAAATTCATCCGCGTCCAAAGCTGTGCAGCCCGGCGTCTGCGGAAAATGCACGAGCAGAAAGTTCGCCGCGCTCGGCGTGGTCTTCAGCCCCAACGCATTCACCTCGCCGGTGAGCCAGTTCAGCCATGTCTCGTTGTGGTCCGCCGCATACGTCACATGCTCGACGTCCTCGATCGCCGCGATACCGGCTTCAAGCGCCGCGCCGTTGACGTTGAACGGGCCGCGAATGCGATGCAGCGCCTCGCACACATGCGCGGGCGCGAAAGCCCAGCCCAGACGCAGGTTGGCGAGCGCGTGGATCTTCGAGAACGTGCGGGTCATCACCACATTCTCGTTCGCCGACACCATCTCCATCCCGGTGACGTAATCGTTGCGGCGAACGTATTCCGCATAGGCGGCGTCGATCACCAGCAGCACATTGCGCGGCAGGCTCTCGTGCAGACGCTTCACTTCCGACGCCGGCATGTAGGTGCCGGTCGGATTGTTCGGATTTGCGATGAACACGATCTTCGTGCGCGGCGTGACGCGCGCCAGAATCGCATCGACGTCAGCGGTCAGACTGGTTTCAGGCGCGATCACCGGCTTGCCGCCGGCGGCCAGAATGGCGATCTCGTAAACCAGAAAGCCGTGCGTTGTGAAAATGCCTTCGTCGCCTTCCCCCACATAGGCGGCGGCCAGAAGATGCAGCAGATCGTCCGAGCCGCAGCCGCACACGATCCGGTCGGGATCGAGCCCGTAGCGCTTGCCGATCGCCTCGCGCAGGCGGCGCGCCGATCCTTCCGGATAGTCGCCGAGCCTGTCGGCCACCGACCGGAACGCCTCGATCGCCTTTTTCGAAGGGCCGAGCGGCGATTCGTTTGACGACAGTTTGATGATGCGGGCGACGCCGGGCGCGGAGCTCTTGCCCGGCACATAGGCCTCGATGTCGAGAATGCCGGCGCGGGGCGTCGGACGGTCTGGGGCGTTTGACTGCATGATGGGGTCTTTCTGCGTCCCGTCGGGAAATCTTATAGTCTGGTTCAGGCGTGCCGGGCCGCCGCATGGTCGTAGCGGGCCGCATGACTGCCGACGGCCGCGATGCGCGGCCCGTGGCATCCGGCGCGCACCAGCGCCTCGCCGATCTGCGCCTGCGTCACCGCGCCCGGAACCGCGATCAGCAGCGACAGGCCCGAATCCGCCGCCGCATTGCCAAGAATCTCGCCGCCCAGCGCGCCGATCTGGTCCGGAATGGCGTCGCGCCAGCGCTCCAGCGTCAGCGAATAGATCAGCACGTCGGTGGCGGCGGCCTCCGCCAGCGGCAGCGACAGCACGAAGACCGGCATGCCGGCAGGATGATCGGGCCGTTCGATGAACGGCACGCGGGCGATGATCTTGGGAGCTTCGGGCGCGGTCAGCCGACGCCACCACGCGCCCGCCGCGACGCCGCCGTCGATCCGCACCATGCCGAGATCGCCGCCGGACCGGGCGACCGCGTCGATGACCCCCGCCGGCCCCTGATGCGGCAGGAACGGCACCGTGAAGCCGAAATGAAACCGCACGGAATCGCGCATGGCGGAATCGCCGCCCGACACGTCGGCGTGCACCGCGTAATTCGCCTGCACATACGTGAAGGTGGCGATGATGATGCGCCAGATGCCTTCTACTGTATCGAGCGGCAGCAGGCCGGTGTGACGCCCGGCGATGCGCCGCATCATGTCGGCCTCGCGGCCGGGACGGAACGCGGAACCGCCGCCCTGCCGGGCCTTGATGGCGATCAGCCGGTTGATGATCTCGCCGCGCTCCATCAGCAGCCTGTGCATGTCGGCGTCGATCCGGTCGATGTCGACGCGCAGCGTGTTGAGGGCTGCGATCGGGTCGAAGTCGGTGTCGGCGGGCGCGTTCGGCACGGTGGGGCTCTGCGGAGGGGGCGTCGGGCCGTTCATACGGCGGGGCTCCCGACTTGGCAAAGAAAACCGCCCGGCCGGGCCGCCCCCGCGCAGGCCGCGCGACCCGGAACGGCTTGCAAACAGGCATTAACCGGAATACCGTACGATACGTTCGAAAGATCGAACATAACCCAGTGCCCGAGGCAGGAGTGACGACCCAGGCGCCCCCCAGTCAGCAGCAGACCGGCGCATGGAGCGAAGTGGAGTCTCCCACGAGTCTCGTCGTGCGCTTCCCGGACAATGATCCGCTGGAAATGGATTCCGGCGGCCAGATTGCGCCCCTGACCATCGCTTACCAGACCTACGGGACCCTGAACGCCGCGAAATCCAACGCGGTCCTGATCTGCCACGCCCTGACGGGCGACCAGCACGTCGCCAACGTCCATCCGGTCACCGGCAAGGGCGGCTGGTGGGAAACCATGGTCGGGCCGGGCCTGCCGATCGACACCGACCGCTATTTCGTCATCTGCTCCAACGTCGTCGGCGGCTGCATGGGCACCACCGGCCCGGCGTCCACCAATCCGGTGACCGGTCTGCCCTACGGGCTCGATCTGCCCGTGGTGACGATCCGCGACATGGTGCGGGCGCAGGCCAAGCTGATCGACTATCTGGGCATCGACCAATTATTCTGCATCGCCGGCGGTTCGATGGGCGGCATGCAGGTGCTGCAATGGGCGGCCGCCTACCCGGACCGCGTGTTCACCGCCATGCCGATTGCGGCGGCGGCGCGCCATTCGTCGCAGAACATCGCGTTTCACGAAGTCGGCCGGCAGGCCATCATGGCCGACCCGAGCTGGGACGGCGGACGCTATTTCGAAGCCGGCCAACGCCCCACCAAGGGGCTGGCGGTCGCCCGCATGGCGGCGCACATCACCTACATGTCCGACGAGGCGCTGCACCGGAAGTTCGGCCGCAAGTTGCAGAACCGCGCCGCCCCGACCTTCTCGTTCGACGCCGATTTCCAGATCGAAAGCTATCTGCGCCATCAGGGCTCGACCTTCGTGGAGCGGTTCGACGCCAATTCCTACCTCTACGTCACCCGCGCCATGGATTATTTCGACCTTGCGGCGGACTACGGCGGCAGTCTGGCGCTGGCCTTCAAGGGCACGAAGACGCGCTTCTGCGTCGTGTCGTTCACCTCCGACTGGCTGTTCCCGACGTCGGATTCGCGCGCCATCGTGCATGCGCTGAACGCCGGCGGCGCCTCAGTATCGTTTGTCGAGATCGAGACCGACAAGGGCCATGATGCTTTCCTGCTCGACGTGCCGGAGCTGATTTCGACGACGCGCGGCTTCCTCGACGCCGCCGCCCGGGCGCGCGGCATCGCCCCGGCTGGAGCCTGATCCATGGCCGAAGCGCAACGCGCCACAGGCAACGATCCGGTGCGCGCCGACGCCCGCGTCGACCTGCTGCTGATCGCCAACATGGTGCAGCAGAACGCCCGCGTGCTCGACGTCGGCTGTGGCGACGGTGCGCTGCTGCGGCTGCTGGCCGAGACGCGCGGCGTCGACGCGCGCGGCATGGAATTGTCGCAGCGCGGCGTCAACGATTGCGTCGCCAAGGGCCTGTCGGTGATTCAAGGCGACGCCGACATCGACCTCGTCGACTATCCGGACGACGGCTTCGATTACGTGATCCTGTCGCAGACCCTGCAGGCGACCCGGCATCCGCGCCGGGTGCTCGAACACATGCTGCGCATCGGCCGGCACGCGATCGTGTCGTTCCCGAACTTCGGCCACTGGCGCATCCGCACCCAGCTGATGTTTCGCGGCCGCATGCCGGTGACGGAAAACCTGTCCTACACGTGGTACGACACGCCCAACATCCACTTCTGCACGATCCGCGACTTCGTCGGACTGACGAAGGACATCGACGCCAAGATCGAACGCGCCGTGGCGCTGAACCGCTACGGCTATCCGATTCGCGTCAACGCGCCATGGTGGGTGTGGAACATGTTCGGCGAGCAGGCGGTGTTCCTGCTGACACGGCGCGACTGAGCGCCGGGGCGAATCAGCTCTTGGCGGCTTTCGCCGCCTTGGCGCGCTCGATGCCCTGCAGGATCAGCGCATGCGCTTCCGAGGCGTCGCCCCAGCGCACGACTTTCACCCACTTGCCGGGTTCGAGATCCTTGTAGTGCTGGAAGAAGTGCTCGATCTGCTTCAGCGTGATGTCGGGCAGGTCGGTGAAGTTCTTGACGTTCTCGTAGCGTTGCGTGAGCTTCGACGACGGCACCGCGATGAGCTTCTCGTCGCCGCCCGCCTCGTCTTCCATCAGCAGCACGCCGACAATGCGGCAGCTCATGATCGCGCCCGGTACGATGGCGCGCGTGTTGGCGACAATAACGTCGCACGGGTCGCCGTCGTCCGACAGCGTGTGCGGCACGAAGCCATAATTCCCCGGATAGCGCATCGCCGTGTAGAGAAAGCGGTCGACCACTAGCGCGCCGGCGTCCTTGTCCATCTCGTATTTGATCGGCTCGCCGCCGATCGGCACCTCGATCACGACATTGACGTCATAGGGCGGATTCTTGCCGATCGAGACAGCATCGAGGCGCATCATAAACTCCGGAGCGGGGACGCGCGTGTTTAGCCGCGCGCGTCGAAAACGCAATCCAGACTAAATGACATGTGTAAACGATTTGGCTCAGTCGAACGCGTAGGCGACGCGGTCGCGCGTCTCGGTCCCGAATCGCTCCGGCGCGCGGCGCACGACGCGCCCGCCCATGCGTTCGTAGAAGCCGATCGCCCGTTCGTTGTCGGCCAGCGCCCAGACGACCATGTTCTGATAGCCGTGTTCAGCGAGATCCTCGCGCACCGCCTGAAACAGCCGGCGGCCGAAGCCAAGACCCTGAAATTCAGGCGCAAGATAAAGCTCGAACAATTCGCCCTGATAGGGCAGCGCTGGCACGCGATTGCGGCCGTAACTCGCATAGCCGCCGATCGAATCGTCGAAGTCGAGAACCACGAGCCGCGAGCCGCGCGCGATCGCCGAACGCCACCATTTGGGGCCGCGGCGCGCGATCATGCGTTCGAGTTCGCGACCCGGTATCACGCCGCGATAGGCGTCGCGCCACGCCGCATCGTGCACGTCGGCGATCTCGTCCGCGTCGGCCCGCCGGGCCTTGCGTATGGTGATCGAGGTCTGAACCATGACGAATGTTAGGTTGGGATCGCGGTGCGCCGCAAGCCCAATATGTTCCAGACCGGATCACTAAATTGATTGACAGGCCGAATCGGGCGCGGCCAGCGCGGCCTCAGAACAGGCCCGGAATCCAGCGCTTCACATTGGCTGCATAGGAAGCGTAAGCGCGGCCGAACAATTCGTAGAGCTTCTGTTCGTCGCGCAGCACACGGGTGTGGAACCACCACATGTGGAAGCCGAGGAGCGCGACCGCGAGCCACGATCTGAACGTCAGTACGAGGCCGTACATGAAAATCAGATGGCCGAGATACATCGGGTTGCGGGTGATCGAATACGGACCTGTCGTCACCAGTTGCTCGGGCGGCGCGCCGCTCAGACCCGGCCCGCCGCCGGCGATCTTCAGCCGGTAATTGCCCACGAAGCGATATTGACCATAGCCCCAGACAAGAAAGATCAGCCCCACCGGCAGGATGAAGAAGTTCGTTCCTTCCGACCAGATTTCGACCAGAAACACCACGATCGGATAGACCACGAAGGTCCGGAACGGCGTGCTGGCGAATCGTTCGCTCAGCTCGCCCCACCAAGTCATGCGGGCATGCGTCTCGTCCATACGGGGCAATCTGGTCTCCGGCGCGTTTGCGAATCAGGTCTGCGGCGCAATCACCACTTCGCGACGATCTGCGGATCGAAGACGCTGCGCCAGTCCTGATCGGCGCGGACGAAATCGTCGTAAGGCCGCACGTTGCGATGCGTCGCCGGATCGACGCCGCGCGGCGTCTTGCCCTGCGCGACCTCCTGCACGGCTTCAAGCAGCATGCGGCGCATCGTCACAATGGCGCGGTCGCTGGTGCCGAGGTTTTCCTTCGAGCGGTCTGCGATCGGCCCCATGCCTTCCTGCAGCGCCATGTCCTGCGTGTTGACGCCCTTGATGCCTGTGTAGGTCTTGGACTTCTGCATCTGCCGGTCGATGAAATAATCGTTCGACTTGTTGGCCTTCAGCCGAAAGGTGCCGGGGATCAGGTCGCGCGATCCGCGCCCGTAGAAGTGCTCGCGCTCTTCCATGTGGTCGTGATCGAGTTTCGCGCTCTCGTCGTAGCCGCACGACCAATTGTACACGAAGGTCTGGTGGTCATCGATCGGAACCCAGATGTGGCCATCGAGTTCGGGCAGCGGCCGGCGGTCGCCGTTGAACTGATGGATACCGCCGCGCATCTGCTGGAATGGCATGACGAAATGATAAAGCCGGATATATCGGTCGCCGCCGCCCATCTGGCGCGTGGACACGTAATAATAGCCGTAGTCGGTGCGCTCGACGTCGAGGCTCGGCGAGGTGTCGCGATTGCGCGGCTCGTCCTTGGCGCCCATGTTGTTGTTGTGCGCAAAGGACGAATGCGCAGTGTCGAGGCCGCCTTCCAGCGCCTGCAGGTAATTGCATTCCTCATAGGTCTTGGATACGTGCCGGTGCGTGGCCGGGGCGCGCAGCCATTCGTAATCGGGCGGCGCGGGCATGGATTCCTTCGGCCCCATATAGGCCCAGATCAACCCGCCCTTCTCGACAGTCGGATAGGACTTGATCTTCACCTTCGCCTTGAGGGGCGTATCGGCCGGCTCCGACGGCATGTCGGCGCAGTCGCCGTTCACGTCGAACTTCCAGCCGTGATAGACGCAGCGCAGTCCGCATTCCTCGTTGCGGCCGAAGAACATCGGTGCGCGGCGATGCGGGCAATAGGCGTCGACCAGCCCGACCTTGCCGTTCGTGTCGCGGAACGCCACAAGGTCTTCGCCCAACAGCCGCACCCGCACCGGCGCGCCATCGTTCTCCGGAACCTCGGAAGCCAACAGCGCCGGCTGCCAGTAGCGCCGGAACAAGTCGCCGCCCGGCGTGCCGGGACCGACACGGGTCAGGCGCTCGTTGTCTTCGGGCTTCAGCATGGCGGTCTCCGTCGAAAGTTCGAGGACGGATATGCCCCAGAGCGACGGCGGTGTCGATGGCTGCGCACTCGCGCGGTCTCTGACGAACAGGCAGAACGCCGCCAGCCACTCACCCCCGCTCGAGATAGGGCCGCAGAATGTCCGCCATGCGCTCGATGCTGGTGTTGTGTGGAATCAGCGTGCGGAACTTGCCGTCCGGTCCCATCAGGTAGGTGAGCGAGGAATGATCGACGCCATAATTGGCCGGGTCGTTCGCGGGCGTGTATTTCACCCGGCGCACCTTGTAGGCGCGCACGGCGGCCTCGATCTCCTCGTTCGTTCCGCTGAGGCCGATGAGACGTGGATGAAAGCTCAAGGCATACTCGCCGACCAGTTCAGCCTTGTCCCGTTCGGGATCGACCGTGATGAACAGCGGCTGCACCCTATCGGCCTGCGCGCCCAACAGCTTGAGGGCTTCGCCCATCGTGAACAGATCGACGGGGCAGACGTCCGGGCAATGTGTGTAGCCGAAATAGACCAGCATGAACCGGCCGAGAAACTCTGCGTCGGTGACGCGGCGTCCGTTTGCCGCCGTCAGGCTGAACGGTCCGCCGAAGCGGTCCGCGAGCGGATCGCGCGTTTGGGCACGGACGGGCGCGGCAGCGCAGAGCGCTCCCAGCATCCATGCGCGGCGCGTCAGGCTCATTGCTTCGGCGGCTCGATGCCCTTGATGCCATAAACGCCGTCGTCGGCGATGACCTTGTTCGCGAGCGGATCGTTGCGGTACCACTCGTCGGACTTGCCGTTGCGGGCGTCCCAGTCGGCCTGAAACGTCAATGTCTTGCGCCGCTCCTGCGAGGCGTTTTCGCGCATGCGCTGCACCATCACCATGGTGATGGCGGGATTCTCGATCAGCAATCCGTCGACCTGAATGGTCTTGCCGCAATAGGGCAGGAGATCGCGCACCGCGCCGCCGAAATCCACCGAAGCCTTGACGGCGGCCCGCAGCTTGCCGTCTTCGGTCATCAGGCCGAGCAGGCGTTTCCCGCCGCCACAATCGGGCGGGCAATCGTTCTTCAGCGTGCAGGCGATGTCGACGACGCGGGCTGAAAATTCGACTAGCTTTTCCCCCTCGATGCCCCAGGCTTCGGCGGCCTGCGCCTGCGGAGATGCGGTGAATGCGAAGCAGACAGCCAGAATGGTCTTGCGCATGATCAATTCCCGAACGGCTGTATGCCGTTTTCGTCGTGGGTGAGATTGACGACGCCCTGATCGTCTCGAACCTGCGTGACGAAGAGATATTTCGTGCCGTCGCGTTCGATCAGTTCGCCATCCACGGTGACTTCGTGGCTCATGATCTTTGCGTAACGCGGGTTCGAGGCGTTCTCGTCATCCTCCGCGATGCGGAGCACCATGTAATAATTGCCCTGCTGATCCTTGATGCTGACCGGGATGCCCCCGACCGCGCACCAGACGGCGCACATGTGGTGGGCCGTCCCGGTGGCGAACATGATGCCCGTGACCGAGCACCAGGTGTCGACAAGTTCGCCTTTCACCTGAACGCGGGGCGCCTGAGCCTGAGCGGGCGCGCTGATCAATGCGCCGAACAATGAGGCCGTCAGAAGGAATTTCAACATATTGCCCGCCCGGAAATGAAGTCGTGCAACTTCATATCAGCGGCGACGGCCCACCTCCAGTGAAGGCTGCGTGAATGGCCGCAACGCGCAGTTCATGCAACCGGCATCGGCCCGCGATTTCGGAACCGACGCAAAACTCCGCACGAAACCTGACGAGGTTCCTGAGCGACCGCTACGGAATCCCGGCCACATTGACCCTGATCTTGTAGATATCGGATCGCGCCGCGATGTAGAGCGTCTTGTGATCGGCATCGCCGAACTCGAGATTGCCGACCAGTTTCGGCGTGAAGATCGTGCCGAGGTGCTTGCCCTGAGGCGAGATGATCCAGATTCCGCCGTTGCCGGACTCCCAGATATTGCCCTTCGTGTCGACCTTGATGCCGTCTGCGATGCCGGGCGTCTTGTCGGAACTCATGTCGATCAGGATCCGGCCATTGCCGATCGAATCGTCGGGTCGAACATCGTAGGCGCGGACGATCTTGTCGCCGCCGCCATTGGCGTAGAGTGTCTTTTCATCGGGCGACAGCGCGAGTCCGTTCGGGGTGGCGATCTCCTCCGCAATGCGGGTGACCTTGCCGTTCTTCACCATGAAGACGCCGCGGAATTCGACCCCGATATTCGGATCCTTCTCGGCGCCTCGCAGGCCGCCATATCCATCGGTAAAATAGATCGTTCCGTTCTTCTTGACGATCACGTCGTTCGGGCCGTTGATCCGTTTGCCCTCGTACTTGTCGGCGAGGACCGTGCGCTTGCCGTTCAGTTCGATCCGAACGATCGCGCGGTCGCCATGGGCGGCGATGATCAGCCTGCCCTGCGGGTCGAACGTCAGGCCGTTTGAGCCAAGCAGCGCGAACTGCACATACCCCGGCGCGTTCGGATCGACGCCGTTCGGCTGCATCCGGCCGACGCGCCAGATGTCGTGACCCTGGTAGCCGGCATGCTCCATCAGAACCGAAACCTTGCCGGCGGGAGTCACCTTGTAGATCACGTTGGCCGGGATATCGCTGAAGGCCAGATAATTGCCCTTCTGCGACCACGCGGTTCCTTCGGTGAATCCGAAGCCGGTTGCGACCGTTTGCAACTTGGCGTCGCTGGAGATCAGGGAGTCGAGCGAGGGATCGAGCTTCAGGACCGTAGGCTTGTCGCCCGACTGCGCCAGCGATGGCCGGACGCCCGACGTTGCGACCACAGCCGTCAACGCCAGAACGGAAACGACAGATGTCCAGCAGCGCTTCATTGAATCCCCCCGATTGTTGTTTTCGCCGCAACGGCGTTCCGACACGATACGCCGCCGGACAGGCAGCGCAAGCATCGTCGCGGCCTGATGGCGCAGGGATAGGACCAGGAGATTCGACGAGGTGATGCGATTATCGGCTGGGATAGAGCCGGGCAGCATCGACGAAACCGCAAAAGGCGGCTTCACGCATCGACGATCAGCTATGCATTCGAGTTGGATTTGTGAAACTGGAGCGGGCGAAGGGATTCGAACCCTCGACCCCAACCTTGGCAAGGTTGTGCTCTACCCCTGAGCTACACCCGCATCCGTTTACCGGCGCACCGCGCCGGTGAGTGGCGGCTATATGCAGCAAACGATCGCCGAATGCAACAGGGCTCGCACGGAAATGTGGCGCTTGCGGCTGGGCGTTCCGGATGGCATTCGGGCCCCGCATTCCCGAGAGCCAACATGCCCGTTTCGTCCGACGATCTGTTGAAACGCCTCGCCGATCTGGGTCTCGAGACACAGACCTTCGAACATCCACCTGTTTTCACCGTCGATGAGGCCCGCGACCTGCGCGGCGTTATTCCAGGCGGCCACACCAAAAATCTCTTTCTGCGCGACCGCAAGGGCGGCCTGTTTCTGGTCGTCGCCGAAGAGGACGCCCGCATCGACCTGAAGACGATCCACCAGATCATCGGCGCGCAGGGCCGAGTTTCGTTCGGGTCGGCCGACCTGCTGGTGGAGGTCTGGGGCGTGCAGCCGGGCTCCGTGACGCCGTTCGGGGCGATCAACGATTCGGCCGGGCGCGTGAAGGTCGTCCTCGACGCCGCCATGATGGCGCACGAGCGGCTCAACTTTCATCCCTTGATCAATTCGCGCACAACGAACATTTCTTTGGCTGATCTGCTACGGTTCCTCGAAGCGACCGGCCACGAGCCTCTCGTGGCGCGGATTTCCGCCGGACCGGAGCCGGACTTGCCGTGAACCGGCCGTACGCCATTTACCGGGCAGCCTGAGCGGGCTGCATGTGAGGAGACAGGAATGCTGGGACAGGATGCGCCGCTCGCGGGCGACAAGGGCTACATCAAGGACACCACCACCGCCGCCTTCCGGGCGGACGTCATCGCGGAATCGGCCCGTCAGCCGGTTCTGGTCGATTTCTGGGCGCCGTGGTGCGGCCCCTGCAAGCAGCTCACGCCGGTGCTGGAGCGCGTCGTCAACAGCGCCGACGGCAAGGTGAAACTCGTCAAGATGAATATCGACGAGCACCCACAGATCGCCGGACAGCTCGGCATCCAGTCGATACCGGCCGTCGTCGCGTTCCAGAACGGTCAGCCGGCCGACGGCTTCGCGGGCGCACTGCCGGAAAGTCAGGTCAAGGCCTTCATCGAACGGCTGGTGGGCGCGCTACGCAGCGAAGCCGACGAACTGCTGGAATCGGCCGAGGAAGCCATGACGGCGGGCCAGTACGATGTCGCCGCCGCCAGCTTCGGCCGCGCGGCCGAACTGGCGCCAGCCAATCTGAAGGCCATCGCGGGCCACGCCCGCGCGCTGATCGAACTCGGAGAACTCGACGCCGCCCGCGAGGCGCTCGACGCGCTGCCGCCCGAAGCCGCGCGCGATCAGGGCGTCGCGGCCGCGCGCGCCGCGCTCGAAATTGCCGTGCAGGCGGCAGACGCCGGCGACGTCGGCGAACTCAACGCCCGGCTCGCGACTGATCCCAACGATCATCAGGCGCGGCTCGACCTCGCCATTGCGCTCAACGCCAAGGGACAGCGCGACGCCGCGTCCGACGCCCTTGTCGAAATCATCAAGCGCAATAGAACATGGAACGACGAGGCGGCGCGCAAGCAGCTTCTGCAATTCTTCGAAGGCTGGGGTCCGATGGACCCCGACACCATCGCCGGACGCCGCAAACTGTCGACCGTCCTGTTTTCCTGAACGACCGGAGACGCGGCCATGAGCATGAACAAACCTTATCGCGACCCAGGCGATCTGCCGGGCGTGATTCCGGTGTTTCCGCTCGAGGCCGCCCTCATGCTGCCGCGCGGTCAATTGCCGCTGAATATCTTCGAGCCGCGCTATCTGGCGATGATCGACGATGCGCTGCGCGCCGACCGCATCATCGGCATGGTTCAGCCGGCTCTGACCGGAGCCCCCGATCGCGGCTCGCGTCCGCTGCAACCGGTGGGATGCGCGGGCCGCCTGACGCAAATCGCCGAAACCGGCGATGGCCGTTACGTCATCACCCTGTCGGGCGTCGCGCGCTTCCGGGTCGTCGAAGAACTCACGACCCTGACGCCCTATCGTCAGTGCCGCGTCGACTTCCATGAATTCGCGGGGGATTTCGTGCCGCGCGCCGGAGAAAAGGAGGTCGATCGCGACGGCCTCGTGAAAGCCCTGCGGGCCTTCGCCGATTCGACGCGCCTGTCGATCGACTGGAAGGCCATCGATCAGGCGCAGAACGAGGAACTCGTCAACGCGCTCGCCATGATGAGCCCGTTCGGACCCAAGGAAAAGCAGGCGCTGCTCGAAGCCCCGACCCTCAAGGCCCGCGCCGAAGTGCTGATCGCCATCACCGAGATCGAACTGGCCCGCGGCGGCAACGCGACCTCGACCCTGCAGTGAGCCGATGAGCCAGTCGGTTCCGCATACGGCGAACGACGATTCCGACGCGCAGCGGCGCGACGCCCACAAGGTCGATCCGCGACTGCTCGAGATCCTCGTCTGTCCGGTGACGCGCGGCGCGCTGCGCTACGATTCCGCCCGGCAGGAACTCGTGTCGGACGCGGCGCGGCTGGCGTTCCCGATTCGCGGCGGCGTGCCGGTGATGCTGACCGACGACGCGCGTCCGCTCTGATCAGATCGCCAGACCGCGCAGCAGCGCCGGCGCATCGCCCGTGAGACCCGCCGCCTCGCGCATCAGCAGACGTTTGGCGGGCGCGGCCCGATCGACCAACCCCAGCCCGAGATCGCGAATCAGCCGCAGCGCGGTGAAATCGTTCGCGAACAGGCGATGCAGCGCGTCCATGCCAAGCCCGGTGGTCAGCGCATCGAACCGCCGCCGCCGCTGATAGTTCTGCAAAACCTCCGGCGCGCCCGGATCGAGCCCGAGCCGCGCCTGCCCGATGATTTCCTCGGCTAGTGTCGCCACCGATCGGTAGGCGAGGTTCAGCCCCTGCCCGGCGATCGGATGGATCACATGGGCGGCGTCCCCCAGCAGCGCGAGACGCGGCGCCACGAACGATCGCGCCACCTGCAGAGCCAGCGGCCACGCGACCGGCCTGTCGAGCAACGTCAATGCGCCCAGCTCCAGCCCGAAGCGGATTTCGAGTTCGGCAATGAAGTCGTCCGGACTCGCGGCGGCGAGCGCCAGGGCGCGAGCGTGCGGCTCCGTCCAGACGATCGACGAACGCAGTCCGGTCAGCGGCAAAGCCGCGAATGGGCCGGGCGGCAGAAAATGCTGGCGGGCGACGCCCTCATGGTCGCGCTCGTGACCGATCGTCGCCACGATCCCCGAGATTCCATAGTCCCAGCCGGTGACGGCGATGCCTGCCAACGACCGCAGCCGAGACGTCCGGCCGTCCGCCGCAACCAACAGCCGGGCGCGTAATCGCGAGCCGTCCTGCAGGCTGACGGCCGCAGAAGCCGCGCCGGCTTCGCAATCGGTGACGCCGGCGGGGATCTTACGCACGCCGAGCCGGTCTGCTTCCTCGGACAACGCGGCCTCGATGTCGGCGTTGGCGGCCAGCCAGGCGACCGCCTCGCCCTCCGCCGACGCGCCGAACGACAGTAGTGGCAGGCGGACCGCGTCGCGCGCGCGCGAATCGCTGATGTCCATGCGCCAGACAGGCTGCGCCTGAGGCGACAGACGCTCCCAGACGCCGAGCGCGTCGAGCAGATTGCGCGACCCCGTCGCCAGCGCCGACACGCGGCCGCCCGTGCGCGGCGCGCCGAACGACGGATCGCAGACCGCGACCGTCAACACTCCATCCGAGCAGCGCACGAGCGCCGCCGCGAGCGCCAGCCCGACCGGCCCCCCGCCTGCAATGACAATATCGAACGAGTCCTGCACCGCTGTCTCCTGGCGACAGAATATAGGGCGGCATGGCTCAGCGCAGCGGGCAAAACTGTCGCGTGTCAGTCCATTATTTAGGCAATTTGCCCACAGATGCGGCTAATTTCAGGTTAATTATTCGTCACCAAAAACAGCGCGCTGACAGAGCGCTCTTTGCCTGTTGATTTTGCTATATGGCGTTTATTTCATCAATTTGGCATAAAATTTGTATGCGATGCACACGAAAGCGTCGCATGTCAGCGTCTCGGCGGTCCATCGGGCGCCTTTCATCCCGTCCCGCTCGCGGTTCTGATCCTCAGGCCGTGCGGCGGATCGCCGCCCCGGCGGCTTCACGGCCCCGCGCCTGATTTCGAGAAGCGAACGATGCATCTGTTGGTAGGCATTCTGGCCGCGCTCTGCTGGCCGGCCGCAGCTCTTGCGGCCGACGACATGAAGATCGACGCAGCCGACACCGGTTTCATGATCATCTGCACCGCCTTCGTGCTGATGATGACTCTGCCGGGTCTGGCGCTGTTTTACTCCGGCATGGTGCGCAAGAAGAACGTGCTCGCCATCATGGCGCAAAGCGCCGCCGCCACCGCCATCGTGTCGATCCTCTGGATGATCGCCGGCTACAGCCTCGCGTTCACGGGCGACGGCGCCTGGCTGGGCACGCTCGACCGGATCTTCCTGCGCGGGATCGGCATCGAGTCCATCAGCCCGCTGGCGAAGACGATCCCCGAAATCCTGTTCATGGCTTATCAGATGACGTTTGCGGTCATCACCTGCGCGCTGGTCGGCGGCGCAGTGGCGGACCGCATGAAGTTCTCGGCCTTCATGTGGTTCTGCGTGCTGTGGCTGTTCGTCGTCTACGTCCCATCGGCGCATTGGGTCTGGGGCGGCGGCTTCCTCGGCGCGATGGGCGTGCTGGATTTCGCCGGCGGCACCGTCGTGCACATCAACGCTGGGGTCGCGGGTCTGGTGGCGGCCTATGTGCTCGGCCCCCGACAAGGCTATGGCCGCGAAAACCTCGCGCCGTTCGACCTGTCGCTGGCGGTGGTCGGCACCGGCCTGCTTTGGGTCGGCTGGTTCGGCTTCAACGGCGGCTCGGCGCTGGGGGCGGGCTCACGCGCCGTCTTCGCCATCGTGGCGACGCATCTGGCGGCCTGCGCCGGCGCGCTGGTCTGGTCCGGCCTCGAATGGGTCGAGCGCGGCAAACCCTCGGTTTTGGGCATGATCTCGGGCGCGGTCGCCGGACTTGGGACGATCACGCCCGCCTCCGGTTTCGTGCTGCCGTGGCACGGCGTCGTCATCGGGGCGATCGCGGGCCTCGTCTGCTATTTCTGCTGCACGCTGGTGAAGGCGAAACTGCGCTACGACGACTCGCTCGACGTGTTCGGCGTCCATGGCGTCGGCGGCATTCTGGGCACGCTGGCGGCGGGCGTCTTCGCCACCGCTTCGCTCTCCGTCAGCCCGGATGCCCCGCAGGGCCTGCCGGGATTGCTCGAAGGCAATCCGAAACAGCTAGGAATCCAGTTCGTCGGCGTTCTGGTGTCGGTCGCGTGGTGCGCTGTCGGCACCTGGGTCTGCCTCATGGCGATCAGGGCGATCAGCGGTTTGCGCGTCAACAAGGACGAAGAGCGCGAGGGACTCGACCTCTCGCTGCACGGCGAATCCCTGCACCAGTAAGGGCCTACATGGCCCTAGACCCCGCCCGGCGCGTTCGTTCGCGCCGGGCTTTTTGTTGCTAAATTGCGGTTCCGAAATGAGTTACGGCTGCGATGCATACTTTTTGCTCATGTTCGGCCGAATCAGTGCTTCTTTTGTAGGCATCGCCTGAAAATGATTCACCTGCTGCCCATCGCCAACGGGTTACGCCTTCATTCTCAATTGCTTGCTTCACAATAAGGCACTTGGCACAGGGCTTGATTGGTTGAGACCCGAGCGTAGCCGCAACCATTCGAGCGCGCGCTAGGTCAAACCAAGCCGGGATGGGTGTCCGAGGGGCGCCAGACATCCGGCCAAGCAGGGAAAGCGACATGAAAATCGTGATGGCGATTATCAAGCCGTTCAAGCTGGACGAGGTGCGCGATGCGCTCACCGCTGTCGGCGTGCACGGCCTGACTGTGACGGAAGTGAAGGGTTACGGGCGCCAGAAGGGGCACACTGAAATCTATCGCGGCGCTGAATACGCCGTCAGCTTCCTGCCGAAACTCAAGATCGAGGTCGCCGTGGCCACCGATCTCGCCGCCGCTGTCGTCGACGCGATCGTCGCCTCGGCCCGCACCGGCCAGATCGGCGACGGCAAGATCTTCGTCAGCTCGCTTGAGCAGGCGGTCCGCATCCGCACCGGCGAAAAAGACGTCGACGCTCTCTGATCCCATTCCATCAAGCAGGAGTACCATAATGAAGTTTGTACCGTCTCTCAGGACGGCCACGACAGTCGCGGGCCTCGGGCTCGTGGCGATGGCCCTCATGGCCGGCGTGGCCTCGGCGCAGGACGCTGCAGCCGCCGCTCCCACTCCGCCCGTTCCCAACAAGGGCGACACCGCCTGGCTGCTGATCTCCAGCGCCCTCGTGCTGATGATGTCGATCCCCGGCCTGGCGCTCTTCTACGGCGGCCTCGTCCGCACCAAGAACATGCTGTCGGTCCTGACGCAGGTGATGGCCATCGTGGCCCTCGTCGGCGTTGTCTGGGTCGTCTACGGCTACTCCCTCTCGTTCACCGAAGGCTCGGGCTCGCTGAACCCGTTCGTCGGCGGCTTCTCGCGCGCCTTCCTGATGGGCATGACGCCCGATTCCACCGCCGCCACGTTCTCGAATGGCGTCGTGGTTCCGGAACTCGCCTACATGGTCTTCCAGATGACCTTCGCGATGATTACGCCCGCGCTGATCGTCGGCGCGTTCGCGGAACGCATGAAGTTCTCGGCCGTGCTGCTGTTCGTGCTGTTCTGGGTCACGCTCATCTACTTCCCGATCGCTCACTCGGTCTGGTACTGGGCTGGTCCGGACGCCATCGCCGACGCCGCCAAGGCTCTCGCGGCTGCGACTGACGACGCCGCCAAGAAGGCTGCGCAGGACGCGCTCGACGCGGTCAACGCCAACGCCGGTTACAACTTCCAGGCAGGCGCGCTCGACTTCGCGGGCGGCACCGTGGTGCACATCAACGCCGGCATCGCCGGTCTGGTCGGCGCCCTGATGCTCGGCAAGCGCATCGGTTACGGCAAGGAAATCATGGCTCCGCACTCGCTGACCATGACGATGATCGGCGCCTCGCTGCTATGGGTCGGCTGGTTCGGCTTCAACGCCGGCTCCAACCTCGAAGCCAACGGCGTCACCGCCCTCGCCTTCGTGAACACCATGGTCGCCACCGCAGCCGCCGCCATCTCCTGGCTGTTCTGCGAATGGGGTGCGAAGGGCAAGCCGTCGCTCCTCGGCATGGCCACGGGCGCTGTCGCCGGTCTTGTCGCCGTAACCCCGGCGTCCGGATTTGCGGGTCCCATGGGCTCGCTGGTCCTCGGCCTGCTGGTCTCGCCGGCCTGCCTGTTCTTCGTCTCCACCGTGAAGAACAAGTTCGGCTATGACGACGCGCTCGATGTCTTCGGCGTGCACTGCGTCGGCGGCATCATCGGCGCCATCGCGACCGGCATCCTTGTCGCCCCGTACCTCGGCGGCACTGGCCTGACCGACTACGCCGCGAAGCCGGGTTCGGCCTCGCCGGGAGACTATGTGATGGCCACTCAGGTCTGGATCCAGATCAAGACTGTGCTGTTCACGCTGATCTGGTCCGGCGTCGGTTCGGCGATCCTCTACAAGGTCGTCGATGTGCTGGTCGGCCTGCGCGTCTCCACCGATGCGGAACGCGAAGGTCTCGACCTCGCCGAGCATGGCGAACGCGCTTACAACTACTGAGCCGACCGCTCCTCCCGGTCGACATGGTGCGGCGCCCTTCGGGGCGCCGCATTTTTTTGCGGCCCGGCGCGGCGCCCGCCAACGCCAGGGTTAACGGGCCGTTAACCGCAGCCGCCTAGCGTGGTTTCGGGCTTCGACGAGAACATCCCGATTACACCCCGTCCTGTCGAACCGATTGCAGACTCCGGCTGCGGACTCAGGATGCGCACGACTTCCCATTCGGCCCTCGACATGATTCCCGATTCTGTGCGCGAGTTCGTCGCGCGGCGGTTCGCGGAAATCGTCGGCTTTGCGATGTTCGCCCTGTGCGGCGGCATGGGGCTGGCGCTGGTCACGTGGTCGGCGCAGGACCCGAGCTGGAACCACGCCACCAAGGGCCCCGTTCGCAACCTGCTCGGAAGCTACGGCGCCGTCACGGCCGATCTGGTGATGCAGATCGCCGGCCTCGCGTCGATCGCGGTGCTGTTTCCGGTCGCCTGCTGGGGCTGGCGGCTCGTCTCGCACAAACGGCTGAGGCGCATCAAATTTCGTCTCGCCCTTTGGGTTGTGGGCAGCGTCTGCGCCGCCGGCGTGCTGTCGACTTTCCCGACCAGCGACCGCTGGCCGCTGCCGACCGGATTGGGCGGCGTCATCGGCGACGCGATCCTGTTCGTGCCCAAGACCCTGCTCGGCGGATCAAGTCTTGTGACGCTGATCTACGCCGTCATCTGCGGCGGCGTCGCCCTGCTGTCGCTGAGCGCCGCCTCCGGCTACGGCTTCGAGGCGAGCCCCTACGAACCCTACGAGGATGACGAGGAGGAAGCTCCCCCGCCGGCCCGCACCGCTACGACCGAGGACAACGACGCCGAAGGCGAACCCGGATGGGGCCTCGTGTCGCTGGGCGCCGTCATTCACGGCGTCGGGAGCCTGCGGGCCGCCGTGCAGCGTCGCCTGTCGGGCCTCCGCAAGCAAAAGCCCGAAGCGGCCGAAATCGACGATTTCGCTCATCGAGGCGAACGCATTGAGCCGATCTTCCGCGACGAATACGAAGCGCCCGCGCGCCCCGCCGCTCGTCCCACCCCCCCGCAGGTCGGGCCGCAGGACGCCGCCGATCAGGCGAACGCGCAGGTCATCGCGCCCGTGCAGGCCCTCAAGCCCGGCAAGCGCGCCGTGCGCGAGACGCAGAAATCCTTCTTCGACCGCGCCCAGTTCGAACTGCCGCAGCTCGTCATGCTGGAAGAGCCCAAGCGCCGTGCGGTCAGCCGCATTTCCGAAGACGCCCTGAAACAGAACGCCCGCCTGCTCGAGGGCGTGCTGGAAGACTTCGGCGTCAAGGGCGAAATCCTCAACGTGCGCCCCGGCCCGGTGGTGACGCTGTACGAACTCGAACCCGCGCCGGGCATCAAGTCGTCGCGCGTCATCGGTCTGGCCGACGACATCGCCCGCTCCATGTCGGCGATCTCGGCCCGCGTCGCGGTCGTGCAGGGCCGCAACGCCATCGGCATCGAACTGCCGAACCAGAAGCGCGAAACCGTTTATCTGCGCGAGCTTCTGGCATCGGAAGATTTCGAGAAATCGCGGCACAAGCTCGCCATCGCGCTGGGCAAAACGATCGGCGGAGAGCCCGTCATCGTCGATCTCGCACGCATGCCGCATCTGCTCGTCGCCGGCACCACCGGTTCGGGTAAGTCGGTCGCCATCAACACCATGATCCTGTCGCTGCTCTACCGGCTGAAGCCGACCGAGTGCAAACTGATCATGGTCGATCCCAAGATGCTGGAACTGTCGGCCTACGACGGCATCCCGCACCTTCTCACACCGGTCGTCACCGACCCCAAGAAGGCGGTCGTCGCCCTCAAGTGGGCCGTGCGGGAGATGGAAGACCGCTACAAGAAGATGTCGAAGATCGGCGTCCGCAACATCGACGGCTTCAACGCCCGCGTCGCCGAGGCGGCCGCCAAGGGACAGGTCATCAGCCGCACGATCCAGACCGGCTACGATCGCGAAACCGGCGAGGCGATCTACGAGAAGGAAGACATGGACCTCACGGTCCTGCCCTACATCGTGGTCATCGTCGACGAAATGGCCGACCTGATGATGGTCGCCGGCAAGGACATCGAGGGTGCGATCCAGCGTCTCGCCCAGATGGCGCGCGCCGCCGGCATCCACCTCATCATGGCGACGCAGCGCCCGTCGGTGGACGTCATCACCGGCACCATCAAGGCGAATTTCCCGACCCGCATCTCGTTTCAGGTCACGTCGAAAATCGACAGCCGCACCATCCTGGGCGAGATGGGCGCCGAGCAGCTGCTCGGTCAGGGCGACATGCTCTACATGGCGGGCGGCGGGCGCATCTCGCGCGTGCATGGCCCCTTCGTGTCGGACGAAGAAGTCGAGAAGGTGGTCGCTCACCTCAAGACTCAGGGCCACCCCGAATACCTCGAAAGCATCACGGCCGACGACGAGCCGGAATTCGACGGCGACGCCCCGAACCCCGGCTCCATGGACGCCGAGGAATCAGGCGATCTCTATGACCGCGCCGTGAACATCGTGCTGCGCGACCGCAAGTGCTCGACCAGCTACATCCAGCGCCGCCTTTCGGTCGGCTACAACAAGGCCGCTTCGCTGGTGGAACGCATGGAGCGCGAAGGCGTCGTGGGTCAGGCCAACCACGCCGGCAAGCGCGAAATTCTGGTCGGCGGCGGCGTCGATCGCGGCGCATTCGAGCCGGACGAGGCGTGAGCCGCGCCCCGGAAATGCCACAGCGCCTGCCCATATTGCGCCGAGGAGGCGAGTTCGAGATGACGATTCGAAATCTGGCGGCGGCGATTGCGTTTATTGTGCTGACGGCCCCCGCCTGCGCGCAGATGAACATCCAGCCGAAACCCCAGCAGACGCCGGCAGGCCAGCCGGCGCAGGCGACCCCCAAGCCCGTGCCGCCGCCGCCCGGCTCCACCAAGCCGAACGCCGCCGGCGCCATCACCCGCGCCGCCGCCCCGGCCGCGGTTCCGTCCCAGTCGGCCGCCGCCGCCGTCCAGAAAGCCAACGCCTGGCTCAACAGCGTCAGTTCGCTGGTGGCGGACTTCACCCAGATCGGCGGCGACGGAAAGCGCACCGAGGGCAAGCTCTACATCCAGAAGCCCGGCAAGCTGCGCTTCGTGTACGACGCGCCGGCTGTGATGGAAGTCATCGCCGACGGGCGTAGCGTAGCGGTGCGCAACCGCAAGCTCAACACGCAAGACCTCGCCTATATCGAGCAGACGCCGCTCAAGTTCCTGCTGCGCAATCAGGTCGATCTCGCCCGCGACACCAAGGTTCTCGAAGTCGGCACGAACCCCAACGCCACCTCGATCCTGATCGAGGACAAGGCCACGTTCGGCGGCACGTCGCGCATCAACCTGATCTTCGATCCGGCGACCTTCCAGCTGCGGCAATGGACCGTCACCGACCCGCAGGGCTTCGAGACGATCGTGTCTTTGTTCAACATCGATCTGTCGCACCGGCCCGATCCCGGCCTGTTCCGCATCAACGAAGAACGTAGCCGCGACTGATCCGGTGGCGTCCGGCCGCCGGTTTCATATATAAGGCCGGCATGTCTCTCCCAGCCATGGATACAGCGGGCCTCGCGCCCGTGCCGTTCGGCGCGTCCCTCGTGGGCGCGAGCCGCAACGATCTCGCCGCCTCGCTGCGCGAAATCGGCGTCGCCAATCGCGAAGTGCGCATGCGCGTCGCCCAGATGTGGCGCTGGATCTATTTTCAGGGCGCGCACTCGTTCGACGAGATGCTGAACATCGGCAAGCCGCTGCGCGCCAGCCTGACCCAGCATTACACGCTGGCGCGGCCCGAGGTGGTGACGCAGCAGGTGTCGGGCGACGGCACGCGCAAATGGCTGATCCGCATGCCGCCGGTCGATACGCGCGACAAGGGCGCGGAGATCGAATGCGTCTATATCCCCGAAAGCGATCGCGGCACGCTGTGCGTGTCCAGTCAGGTCGGCTGCACGCTGACCTGCACGTTCTGCCACACCGGAACGCAGAAACTCGTCCGCAATCTGACGCAGCAGGAGATCGTGCAGCAGCTCGTGGTCGCGCGCGACATGCTCGGCGACTTTCCCGGCCAGACGCCGCCGACCGATGGATTTATCCCATCCGGCGAAGGCGTGCGGGCCGTTTCGAACATCGTCTTCATGGGCATGGGCGAACCGCTCTACAATTTCGACAATGTGCGTGAGGCCATCGGCGTTCTGTCGGATGGCGACGGCCTGTCGCTGTCGAAGCGCCGCATCACGGTCTCGACGTCAGGCGTCGTGCCGGAGATCGGGAACCTCGGCGAGCAGGCCGGGACAATGCTGGCGATTTCGCTGCACGCGGTGCGTGACGATCTGCGCAACACGCTGGTGCCGCTCAACAAGAAATATCCGATCCGCGACCTGCTCGAAGCCTGCCGGCATTATCCGGGCGTGTCGAACGCGCGACGCATTACGTTCGAATATGTGATGCTGAAAGGCGTCAACGACTCGCCCGCGGAGGCGCGCGAACTGGTGCGGCTGCTCAAGGGCATCCCGGCGAAGATCAACTTGATCCCGTTCAATCCCTGGCCCGGAACGCGCTACGAATGTTCGGACTGGGAAACGATCGAGAAGTTTTCCGACATCGTGTTCAACGCCGGCTATGCGAGCCCGGTGCGCACGCCACGCGGGCGAGACATTCTCGCGGCATGCGGACAGCTGAAGAGCGAAACCGAGAAGCTGCGCGCGCGGGCGCGGCTGGCGGTGGAGGATCACGATAGCTAATTTCTAAATTGAAATAGCACTCGCGTCGAGTCGCTTCAATTTGGCTAACAGGCGCGGAGTCATGCGAATGTTGATTCGCAAGAATTCAATTGAAAGTTAGCCTCTCCATGATCTGCAACGGTATCCTTTCTAATGGCAGCCACTGCACCAGCGTAGATTTAATTGATGCTCATATAGTTCCGCGCGGCTTCGCCCGTGACGTTATGGATGGTTCCAAGCACAATATGCTGATTACACCTGAGCGCATTTCTACCACTCAGCATGGCATATTCGACCGCCACATCCTGTGCGCCGATTGTGATCGTAGACTCGGCGACTTAGACAATTATGCACTCAGGGTATTACGGCGCGTGCCAAAAGAGGCCGTTCGGACAAGCACCCGCGATGGAGAATGCTTTACGCTTGATAACGTTGACGGAGACAAATTTACAAAATTTGCGCTGTCGCTTCTCTGGCGCGCTTCTATCAGTGCGCGACCTGAATTTCGAAGCATCTCCCTTGGACCTTATGACGACGCTGCCGGGAAAGTGATCTTTGGCGCAGAGTCGCTATCGAATCTTCCAAGTTTTGAACTGATTGTTGCCCTCGTAAAGGGACCCCTAGGCCAAGAGCCTGAATTTGCTCGACGCTTTTATTCAAAACCCCATCGGTTCCGTTTGGCAGACAGAAACGGTTGGAAATTTGTATTACGCGGCCTCCAATTTTTCGCGAAATTAGATCGACAACCATTCCCGAATTCTCTGAAGCCCGCCGTCATAAATGCAAATGATAGGCTGTTTGGCGTCGTCGTAAATTTGTCGGAGACCTCCGAGCACGATGCGATGCTGGAAATGGTTCAAGCTGAATTGCTAAGGAAGCGACCAACGTCGCCGGGCTAATTTTTGAGACCGGCTGTTATTTCTCAAAACTCTTACCTAGGAGTCATATTCAGTCCGCACTCCCTACTTCGCGCGCATTCCAACGATCGCCGCAGCCGCCATCGCGGCAGAGATCACGGCGTTCCAGCCGGCGAGCGACAGACCGAGGATGCGGATCGCAACGGCATCGCAGCGCACCACCTTCACGGTCTGCAATTGCTGCAGGAAATCATTGACCGAAGGAGCTTTCGTCAGCGCGCCCGTGCAGTCGGTCGGCCCCTGCCAGAAGCCCCATTCGACGCCGGCGTGAAAGACGCCGAAGACCGAACTGGCGATCCACAGCAGCGCCAG
>CANJEY010000005.1 GCA_947472615.1 Beijerinckiaceae bacterium | reverse complement strand
CTGCGCCAACACGCTGCGTGGCATGAATCTGGCTGTCGGCGATCTCGCGCCAGGTTTCAAAACTGCCGAACGCGGCGGCGTCGTGAAACTGGCGGAGCTGCAGTCGCAGGGGTTTTGTTACCTGCGACCGTGAGCGCTGGCGCGATCAGAACTTCGCCGCGAGCCAGCCGTCGAGATAATCGTAAGCCCGCTTCACGGTGTCGCCGAACTGTGTCGGCGACGTCCCGCAGGGAACGCACGGCGTGATGCCATGCGATGCGCCTTCGATGCCGACGAGTTCCTTTGAGGCGCTTCCGGCGGCGTCAAGGATCATTTCGCCTGGCCGCAGGAAATAGTGCCCGGTCATCACCTCGATCAGCAGCGGGGTGGTGACGCCTTTGATATTTGTGATCGTGCTGGTGTTCGACGAATCCCAGTCGATGCCCCTGAAATCGTCTTCCCGCTGATCGTAATCCGGCAGGGTGCGGACCGCGCGGGCTCCGAGGAAGGCGCGGACGGAGACGTTCAGCACAGATCCATAGCCGACCGCTTCCTTGGCGTTGCCGGACGGCAAGCGCACTGAGGTCAGCACCTGCATCGGCTGCGAACCGTCGGCTTTCAGCAGCCGGTATTCTTTCTTCGTGTGCTTGAGGAGCGAAATGTCGGGCTGCCATAGGCGTGCAGATGTGCCGCCCGGCACGATGAACGGCATGTCGTCGGCGTAGGCGCCGGGCGCCTTCGCCTCGATCGCCTTCAATTGCTGTTGCGCGCGCTCGATCAGCTTCGCGTTTCGGGCGGCCTGCGCGGCCAGAAAGCGCTTGCGGAACTCTGCCGGATAGGTCGCGCCCCGCTTGGCCGGATCGTAGCCGTTCTGCGGGTCATAGAGGTCGAGGTCCTTGGTGCGGATCGAGGGCTTTGCGTCGTCCGCGATAGCCGGGTCGAGATAGGTCAGTGTGGCGGCGGCTTCCCCCAGATGCGGATCGAGCAGGACGATTCCGTCGGCCTTCGGCAGGTTGGAGACGAGCGCGTCTTCGCAGGGAACGATCCGCTCTGGCTTCTTGCAGACGGCGGAGCCGTTCAGCGCCACGTTCTGATAATAGGCCATGATGGGCGCCCCCATGCTATGGCCGATCAGCACGACCTTGTCGACGCCCGGAACCTTTTTCACGCGCTCGATGGCGGCCTTGATGGTCGGGAACAGTTTCTCGACGGTCTCGTAGCCGTACTGATTGTTCGAATAGGGCGTGTTCGAGCAGATGATCGTATAGCCGCGCTCCGCCATGTTCTGGCAGCTCGTGTGGCTCATGTAGTTCGAATAGGGGTGGATGGTGACGAGGGCGATATGCGCCTTCGGACCCTTCTCGGCCGGTTCGTAGATCTGCGCCTGCATGGCCTGCCCGAGTTCCACAAACGTCATCTTCGTGGCGGCGGAAGCGGGAGCGCAGGCGACCGCGAGGACAGAAACGCCAGCGTACAAAACGGATTTCAAATGCATGTCGTTCCTCCCGGAGGCGCCGTTTGGGCGGTATGCGCCACGTTAGGACGCCCCGTTTGATTGGTCCAGACGGCGATTGTTGACACCCCGCGCGCTTTGCAGCAAACCACCCTGAACCGACTGAAATTCCGGCTGTCGACGGGACGCCATCCGCGTTCGCAGGCCGCCGCGCGCACCACGGAGGACTCTCATGCCGCATGATCCCAAGGACGCCAGCGACAAGGCCCAGCATTGGCACGAGCCCGCCGGCATGAAGAAGGCCGGCCTAGGCGAGTTCAAGAAGCAGCCGACGCCCTATGACGCTTGGATGGAATCGGAAGGCATTCCGGTATTCCGCGACATCGGCATCTCGAAGGTGCAGAACCTGCCGCTGTTCCCGTGGAAGCGGCTGGGCGGCAAGGGCCATTTCATCCAGCTCTACGGCACCGAGACGAAGTGGGGCTGCTATGTGGTCGAGGTGCCGCCGGGGGGCGCGCTCAACCCTGAAAAGCACATGTTCGAGAAGGTCTGCCTCGTGATCGAGGGGCGCGGCTCGACGGAAGTCTGGCAGGACGGCGACACCCGCAAGCATGTCTTCGAATGGCAGAAGGGTTCGATGTTCTCGATCCCGATGAACGCCCGTCATCGTCTGGTGAACGCCACGTCCGGCGGCGCGCTGGTCCTGTGCGGCACGACGGCGCCGAACGTGCTGAACATGATCAACAACGTCGACGCCGTGTTCGACAATCCGTTCGTCTTCCGCGACCGTTTCTCTGGCGGCGACGATTTCTTCAAGCCGAAGGACGACATCGAATCCGATCCGGTGCGCGGCCTCGCCATGCGCCGCACCAACTTCATCCCGGACGTCATCAACTGCGAACTGCCGCTCGATAACCGCCGTTCGGTCGGCTATCGCCGCGTCGAGCCGTTCATGACCAACAATCAGTTCTATTTCTGGATCGGCCAGCACGAGAATGGCCGCTATTCCAAGGCGCACGCCCATACGTCGGCCGCGATCCTGATCTGCCTGAAGGGCAAGGGCTACACTTATTCGTGGCCGGAGCGCTGCGGCCCGACGCCCTGGAAGGATGGCCACGCCAACGAGGTGCGGCGTCTGGACTACGAGCCCGTCGGCATGGTCACGGCTGCGCCGGGCGGCTCGCGGTGGTATCACCAGCACTTCAGCGTCTCGAAGGACGATTTCCGCCTGACGGCGTGGTTCGGTCCGCACAATCCGGGCCGCGATCCGGGCGCGCCGGGCGAGAAGCACACCGACTATACCGCCATCGACCTCGACAAGGGCGGCACGGCCATTCCGTATTACATGGAAGATCCGTACCTGCGCCGCGAATACGAGCAGACGCTCATTCGCAACGGCGTCGAGTGCCGCATGGACCCGAAGTGGTACGACAAGGCGACCGCGCCGACGAACATGAAGGACGTGGTCTGAGGCGATAGGGCCTGTCGGCCTCGTCCTTCGAGACGCGCTGCGGTGCAGCGCTCCTCAGGATGAGGCCTTGGGGCTGGCTCAAATTGCGAAAGAGTCCTCCTGCTGAGGAGCGAGCGAAGCTCGCGTCTCGAAGGACGGGGGGCGTCAGCCAGAAATCATCAATCGTCAAAGCCCTCGTTCGCGGGGGCTTTTTCGTGTCCGGCCTTCAGTTCAGCGCGAACTTGATGGGCGCGAGGAAATTTCCCACGCTGATGCCGATCATGTGCGCGCCGGTCACCACGGCGATCGACAGCAGCGCGCCGATCGCGCCGTATTCGATGGGGGTGGCGCCGGTTTCGTCCCGGAAAAAGTTGCCGATCATGCTGGCCTCCTGAAATCTGCCTCAAAATGACACGGGCCGCCGCCCGTCTGCCCTCAGGCTGCCAGAAGCGGGCCAGCCCGAAACGTGACGCGCTGACGCTCTTGCCAAGACAGTCGGCAGCGGCGAAAAGGCTCCCAATAGGAGGATTTCAGATGACCGAAGAACCCGTAGGCGGACGCATCTTTTTCTCGAACGTGCGGCGCAGCCTCGAGGAAGAGGATGAAATCCGTCTGGTCAGCGTCGGCGTCGACATCGGCTCGTCGACGTCCCATCTGGTGTTCTCGCGTCTGGTGCTGGAACGGCTCGACAACCGCTACATCGTCTCCGAGCGTGAGGTCGTGCACGAATCCGAAGTGCTGCTGACCCCCTACGCCGACGACATGACGATCGACGCCACCAAGCTCGGCGCGTTCATCGACCGGCAGTATGAACTGGCGCAGATCGACCCCTCCGCCATCGACACGGGCGCGCTGATCCTCACCGGCGTCGCGGTGCGGCGCAGCAACGCCCGCGCCATCGGCGAATTGTTCGCGGCCCAGACCGGCAAGTTCGTGTCCGTGAGCGCCGGCGACGGCCTCGAAACCACGCTGGCGGCTTTCGGATCTGGCGCGGCGGCGCGCTCGATTCGCGAGTCTTCGCGGGTGATGAACATCGACATCGGCGGCGGCACCTCGAAGGTCGCGGTCTGTCAGGACGGCGAAGTCGTCGACATGACGGCCGTGGACGTGGGCGCGCGCATCGTGTCGTTCGACCCCAATGGCGTCGTGACGCGCGTGGAAGAAGCCGGACGCCGCTTCGCCAAGGAGGCGGGATTCGATCTCGTGCTCGGCGGCACGATCACCGAGGACCAGCGCGGCGCGATGGTCGAGAAGATGGCTGACCGCCTGTTCGAGGCGATCTCCAGCCCGAAATTGTCGGCCGAAACCGCGGCGTTGCTGCGCCTCGACGCGCTGCGCAACGAGCGCGCGCCGGATTCGATCACCTTCTCGGGCGGCGTGTCGGAGTACGTTTATGGGCAGGAGACGGCCGGTTTCGGCGATCTCGGTCCGCGTCTCGCTAAGGCCATCCTGAAGCGCGTCGAAGCCTGGGGGCCGAAGCTCGAAAAGCCCGATCAGGGCATCCGGGCCACGGTGGTGGGCGCGTCGCAATACACGATTCAGGTCAGCGGCAGCACGATCTTCGTCGCCCCGCAGGATGTTCTGCCGGTGCGCAACGTGCCGGTCGTGGTGCCGGATCTGCCGCTCTCGGACGAGGATCTGGATGTCGAGAAGATTGCGACCGCGATCCGCGCGGGTCTGCGCCGTCTCGATCTGCATGAAGGCGAGCAGGCGGTGGCGCTGTGCTACCGCTGGGATGGGTCAGCGACGTTCCGTCGCCTCGACGACTTCTGCAAGGGCGTCGCGGCCGGCCTGTCGAAGCAGCTCGGCAACGGCTTCCCGCTGATCCTCGTCGGCGACGGCGACATCGGCGGCCTCGTGGGCATCCATGCGCTTGAGGAGGCGAAGCTGACCAACCCGATCGTGTCGATCGACGGGATCATCCTGAAGGAATTCGACTTCATCGACATCGGCGCGCTGCTGGAATCCTCCGGCGCCGTGCCGGTGGTGATCAAGTCGCTGGTGTTCCCGACCTCGACGGCGCTGGGCCGCGCCGACCCGAGCCTCGCGGCCTGAGCGCGGGCGGCTGATCCCAATGAGCGACGACGCCACGCAACGGCCGCCGACGCTCTATCCGCCGATTGCGCCCAACGATTCCGGCTGGCTGGAAGTCGAAGGCGGGCATCGCCTGTACTGGGAGTCGTCCGGCAATCCGAACGGCAAGCCGGCGGTCTTCCTGCACGGAGGGCCGGGCGGCGCGTGTCATCCCGACCACCGGCGGCTGTTTCATCCGGACGCCTATCGCATCATCCTTTTCGATCAGCGTGGCTGCGGCCGCTCGCTGCCGCACGCCTCCCTCGACAACAATACGACGCAGCATCTCGTTGCCGATCTTGAGGCCTTGCGGCTGCATCTGGGAGTCGATCGCTGGGTGATCCTCGGCGGCTCCTGGGGCGCGACGCTGGCGCTCGCGTATGCGCAGCAATTTGCCGAACATATCGAGGCGCTGATCCTGCGCGGCGTCTTCACCGGACGCCAGGCGGAACTGGACTGGCTCTACAGGTTTGGCGCGTCTTCGATGTTTCCGGATGCGTGGCAGCGCTTCATCGCCCCGATCCCGGCGGATGAGCGCGGCGATCTGGTCGGCGCCTATCATCGGCGGCTGACCGGCGCGGACATCGGGGCGCGCTTTGATTGCGCCCGCACATGGTGCGCGTGGGAATCCGAACTGATGACGGTCTATCCGCGCCCGATGCGGGGCGGAACCGCCTCGGCGGACGAAGTCGCGCTGGCCCGCATAGAAACGCATTACTTCGTCAACAACACGTTCCTGCGCGAAGGCGAGATACTGGCCGGTGCGCCAGCGCTCGCCCATATCCCGACCGTGATCGTGCAGGGTCGGCACGACGTGGTGACGCCGCCGGTCACCGCGTGGGCGCTGCATCAGGCCATGCCGGGATCGCAGATTCACATCGTGCCGGGGGCCGGTCACGCGACCAGCGAGCCGGGCATTCTGGCCCGGCTGCTGCAGGCGACCGACCGTTTCTCCGGCCGGTAGGCGTCAGCCCTCGTCGGCGGCCAGCAGGCCCGACTTGAACAACGAGCCCGCTACGAATGCGCCGATCAGCGGCGCAACGATGAACAGCCACACCTGACCCAGAGCGGCCGCATTCGAGCCCGCGCCAATCAGCGCCGGTCCGAGTGAGCGGGCGGGGTTCACCGACACGCCGGTGACGTTGATGCCGACGATGTGGATGACCACAAGCGTCAGGCCGATGGCGAGGCCGGCCAGATGGGAGGGCGCGCCCTTCTGGGTGACGCCGAGGATCGTCACAAGGAACAGGAACGTCGCCACGACTTCGAACACGAAGGCAGAGACAAGATTGTACTGGCCCAGATAGCCCGCGCCCCAGCCGTTCTGGCCGAGACCGCCGTTCCAGCCTGACGCCTTGCCGGAGAGGATGACGTAGAGGACGATAGCGCCCGCAACCGCGCCCAGAACCTGCGCGATGACGTAGGCGATGAAGTCGCTCATCGACATGCGGCCCGCGACCAGCACGCCGAGGCTGACGGCCGGATTGACGTGGCAGCCCGAGACCGGGCCGATGCCATATGCCATCGCCACGATGGCGAGGCCGAACGCGAAGGAGATGCCGAGGACGTCAATGGCCGTGGGGCCGGTCCCCATGCCGGCGATGACAGCCGCGCCGCAACCGAACAAAACAAGTGTGAACGTGCCAATGAATTCCGCGATAGGCTTTTTCATGAAATGACTCCCGTACTTGGCCTTAATGGCGATTAAGGAGGCGGAGCCTATTTCGCCACGCTGCGTTCGTAAAGCGCCGCTTGGCGATGCTGCACAGCAGCGTGACAATTTAGGTTCTGGGGTTGAAATTATCTTTGACAGGCGCGTCCGGATGAAGGATGCGTGGCCGATCAGCTCGCCCGCTCGTTCGAAAGCGGGGAGCATTTCGTCAGATTTGCAGCGAAGGGAGAGTCCGATCCATGGCTGAACAATTCATCGGCAAGGCGTCCGAATGGAAAGACGGATCGCGCCAAATCGTCCGGGTTGGTTCGGAAGAGATCGGTATCTTCAAGCATGAAGGCCAGTATTTCGCCTACAGCAACTACTGCCTGCATCAGGGCGGTCCGGCCTGCGAAGGTCTGACGATCGCTAAGGTCGAGGAACGGCTGCGCGAGGACAAGACCTCGATGGGCCTGTTCTTCTCAGAGAACCAGATGGATTTCGTCTGCCCGTGGCACGGTTACGAGTACGACATGCGTACCGGCGAATGCATCGCCGACCGTCGCCTCAAGCTGAAGAAGTTCAATGTCCTCCAGAAGGGGGATGAGCTTTATGTCGTCGCCTAAGGCGGCCGCAAAGCCGAAGGCCTCCGCCGCGAAGAAACCAGCGGCCGGCAAGTCTGCGGCCAAGAAACCCGCTTTGAAGAAGGCCGTCGCCGTCAAAGAGGCTGCGCCCGCGCCCAGGAAGGTCGAGCCGGCCGTCGACGCCGCCGCCAACGCGAGTGCGCTCACGCTGGCGAAGGACATCGAGCGCGCCGTGATGGCGAACAATCTTGATTTCGTGTCGCCCGAAGCGCAGCAGGCGCTGATGTCGGCGCTGGTGAAGCTCTACGGGGCGAACGTCGAGAACGGCAATAAATACCCGATCGTTAGCAGCCACCAGCCGGTGACGTCGACGGATGTGATGCTCGCCTGCGCGGCGCTGCTGAAAGCCAGCAACCTGCAGGTGTTCGAACTCGGAATGTGGCAGAGTTGGACCGGTCGCTGAGCGTCCGGGCGAAGGTCAATCAGGCGTCTATCGCCGACGAATTCGGAAAAGGGAGTCAGCAATGGATCTCATCGCAGACCGCGGCCGTCGCGTAACGGTCGAGGAACTCAACACCACGAAGCTTCTCGCGCACGCCAACGAACAGGCCAAGGCGCGCAACTACAAGGACATGCTCATCATCGATTGCGATGCGCATCACTACGAGAACGAAAACTTCCGCGAGATTCTCCCCTACATGGAGAACGACGTTTTCCGTCAGCTCACCATGTCCGGCCAGACCAAGTCGCGCCACAGCGTGATGCCCGGCTCGATGGGCTATCAGGACATGGGCGGACGCGTCACGCGCTATCCGCTACGTTCCACGGAAAAGACCGATCCGACCCGCTCGCGCGACGTGCAGCTCGGCGAGCGCTGGATGGACGCGATGGGCGTGGATTATTCCTGCCTGTTCCCCACCGGCATGCTGAACGTTGGCCTGCATCCGCAGAAGGAAATGGAATCCGATCTGTGCTGGGCCTACAATCGCTGGCTCACCGAGAAGGTGCTGCCGGAGACCGGCGGCCGCATGTATTCGATGCTGTCGCTGCCGTTCAGCGATCCGGAGCAGACGCTGCGTCACGTCGAGACCTTCGGTCATCGCAAGCACGTCACGGGTTTCATGGTGACGACCGTTCGCGCCAACATGGCTGTGAACGACAACGCCTACATGAAGGTTTATCGCGCAATGGAAGAGCGCGGACTGTCGCTGGCGTTCCACTCCGGTCCTAACTGGGGCGAGCCGGTGTTCAAGAGTTGCAACCGCTTCATCTCGGTCCATGCGCTGGGCTTCAGCTTCTACAACATCCTGCACTGCACGAACTGGGTCGTGAACGGCATGGGCGAGCGTTTCCCCAAGCTGCCCGTGATCTGGATCGAGGCCGGCCTCGCATGGGTGCCGTTCCTGATGCAGCGTCTCGACCACGAGTACATGCTGCGTCCGTCTGAATGCCCGGTGCTGAAGAAGAAGCCGTCGGACTATATGCGCGACATGTACTATTCCTCGCAGCCGATGGAAATTCAGGACATGGAAGCGATGGAATGCACGTTCCGCATGATCAATGCGGAAACGCAGCTGCTCTACGCCTCCGACTATCCGCACTGGGATTTCGATCTGCCGTCGACGATCTACGATCTGCCGTTCCTCAGCGACAAGGCGAAGCACAACATCCTCGGCGGCAACGCCGCGCGCCTGTTCAAGCTGGAGCCGCGCAACGAGGCGCAGAAGGCGAACCTGATCAAGTACGGCAATTACACCGCCGGCTGATTTGCGCCGCCTGATCATTCTGGAGCCCGCTTCCCGATGGAGGCGGGCTCTTGCTTTGCGGCTGTCGAATCTTGATAGTCGATTGAGAAAAGCGAGGAGACGGCCATGGCGCGCGCCACAGGGACGATTTCGGGATTGCTTGCGGGAATCGCTCTCACGTCGGCTGTTCCGGCTGCGGCGCAGGATGCGATCGCGCAGTTCTACAAAGGCAAGACGGTTTACGTCGTGATCGGATCGGCTGCGGGCGGGGGATTCGACACCTACGGCCGCCTCGTGGCTCGCCACATCGGCAAACATATTCCGGGCGCGCCCGTGGTGGTGCCGCAGAATCTGCCGGGCGCGGGCGGCAGCGCCGCCGCCAACCACGTCGCAACTGTCGCGGCTCAGGACGGCACGTTCATCGGCGCAGTGCATCCTGCCGTCATCATGGACCCGGTACTGGGCGACCGCACGAAGATCAAGCACGACGTGACGCGCATCAACTGGATCGGCAGCGCCAACGCCGACACCTATGTCTGCGTGCTGCGCGCCGATGCGAAAGTGAAGACCTTCGCGGATGCGCTCAACACCGAAGTCATTATGGGCGCAAGTTCGGACGCCGCGTCGACGCGAGAGTTTCCGACGTTGCTCAACAACGTGCTCGGCGCGAAATTCCGTCTCGTGTCCGGCTACACAGGCAATCGCGAGGTCATGCTCGCGGTCGACAAGAACGAAGTGCAGGGTATCTGCGGCGCGGGCTGGTCGAGCGTGCTTGCGGTCCGGTCGCAATGGTTCAAGGATGGAACCGTGAAAGTGCTGGCGCAGGAGAACATTGGCGGCCATCCCGATCTCAACAAGCAGGGCGTTCCGCGCACAATCGATTTCGCCAAGACGCCCGAGCAGCGCCAGATTCTCGAACTCTACTACAGCCAGGAAACATTCGGCCGGCCGTTCATGATGGGCGCGGACGTGCCGAAGGAGCGCGTCGAGGCGGTGCGGACCGCATTCACGGCGACGATGAAAGACCCCGAACTGCTGGGCGAAGCGCAGAAGCTGAACCTCGATGTGGACGCGCTGAGCGGCAAGGAGCTGCAGGCGATCGTCGAGAAAATCTTCAGCATGGACGCGAACGTCGTGGCGCAGACGAAAAAGGCGCTCGGCTACGAAAAATAGGCGTTCGGACGGCCGTGAATCGACGCGTGCGGCGCATCGTCTATTGACCGGACGCGTCCGGAATGTTTCATTCGCGCCAGCGCGTTCCACGCGAATGGCGCGTGGAATTCGAACCAATTCAACCGCAAATCCCTCACGGAGGAAATTTCATGGCAGACGACGTGATCCAGCTTGAGAATGTGAAGATCGAACGCGACGGCGGCGTGACGTTCGTCATTCTCAACCGCCCGGAAAAGCGTAATGCGATGTCGCCGCAGCTGCACATGGACATGTGCGATGCGCTCGACTGGGCCGAGATGGACGATCAGACGCGCGTCGTCATCGTCACCGGCGCTGGCGGCAACTTCTGCGCCGGTCAAGATCTCAAGCTTTACTTCCGCGGCACCGAAGACGATCCGAAGGCCCGCGTGAAAGCGCGTCGCGCCGCGCACGAATGGCGCTGGAACCGTCTCTCGATGTTCCCGAAGCCCACGATCGCCATGGTGCACGGTTACTGCTTCGGCGGCGGCTTCACGCCCGTGATCGCGTGCGACTTCGCGGTCGCGGCCGATAACGCCACGTTCGGCCTGTCGGAAGTGAACTGGGGCATCATTCCGGGCGGTCTCGTCGCTTGGGCGGTGACTGAAGTTCTCGGCTATCGTGATGCGATCTACTATTCGGTGACCGGCGATCAGTTCAACGGCACGGAAGCGGCGGCGATGAAGTTCGTCAACAAGTCGGTTCCGCTTGAGAAGCTGCGTGAAGAGACCATGGTTCTCGCCCGCAAGCTCGAAGCCAAGAGCCCGGCTGCCGTGAAATACACGAAGGAATCGGTCCGCACCGTCCGTCGCATGTCGAAGGAGCAGGCGCTCGATTATCTCAACGTGAAGAGCGACGCGCTGAAGCTGAACGACCCGGAAAAGGGCCGTCAGAAGGCGATGAAGCAGTTCCTCGACGAGAAGTCGTTCAAGCCGGGCCTCGGCGACTTCAAGCGCTGAGATCACGCTTCGGCGTCTATCCGCACAGGCAAATCCCTCGCTGCGTCGCGCAGCGAGGGATCGCCACATAAGAACGGCGGCGGCGAAACGCCGGGCCATTCGGGACGGGAACAGCGGAGGGAAGTCAGCATGTCACGACTTGCTTTGCCGCAGCGCATCGCGCTGACGCTCGCAGCCACCCTGTTCGCGGGCGCGGCATTGGCGCAGGACCAGTCGCTGATCGACGCCGCCCGCAAGGAAGGCGCGGTCACCTGGTATACGACGCAGATCATCAATCAGTTCGCCCGGCCTGCCGCCGAGGCGTTTCAGAAGAAATACGGCGTCAAGGTCGATTACGTGCGCGCCGATTCCACCGAGGTGGCGCTGCGCATCATGAACGAGGCGAAGGCCGGCCGCACGATCGCCGACGTCTTCGACGGCACCACCGTGACCCCGGGCCTGAAGAAGGCCGGACTGGTGATGCAATGGATTCCCGAATCCGCGAAACGTTTCGGGCCACAGTACATCGACAAGGATGGCTACTGGGTTTCCACGAACATTTACGTGCTCACGCCAGCCTTCAACACCGAATTGGTCAAGCCCGGAACGGAGCCACGCACCTGGAACGATCTGCTCGACCCGAAGTGGAAGGGCAAGATGGCGTGGAACGCCAATCCGTCCAGTTCCGCGGGGCCGGGCTTCGTCGGTCTCGTGCTGAGTGAACTCGGCGAACAGAAGGGCATGGAATACCTTCGTGCGCTGTCGAAGCAGAATGTCGCGAACCTCAAGGTTGCGGCGCGGCAGGTGCTCGATCAGGTCATCGCAGGCGAGTACCAGATCGCTCTCGAGATCTTCAACAATCACGCCGTGATCAGCGCCGCGCAGGGCGCGCCGTCGCGGTGGATTCCGATGAATCCCGCGCTCGCGGTTCTGGGGGTTCTGTCTATCACCAAGGAGCCGCCGCATCCGAATGCGGCCAAACTTCTGGTCGATTTTCTCGTCTCCGACGAAGGCCAGAAGCTCTATCGCGACGCGGATTATATGCCGGTCGATCCCAATGTTCCGCCGCGCGATCCTTCGCTGCGGCCGGATGGCAAGAACTTTCGCGCCGTCTTTCTGACGCCCGAACAGATCGAGGATTCGATGCCGAAATGGGCGTCGATCTACAACGAAATCTTCAAGTGAGGCCCGCAGCAAATGTCTTCTGACCTCGTGAACGCGCAGCCCAAGGCCCCGACTTCGGGATCGCTGCGCAGATTCCTGCCACGCAACGAGAAGCTCGCCTTCTCCATCGTCATCGGCGCCATTCTGTGCGTGCTGGTGCTACCCCCCATGCTGTTCCTGCTCACCGGTGCGGTGTCGGTGGATCTGCCAGGCGGCGCGCGCCGCTGGACGCTCGAACGCTTCGGAATGATCGCCTCGCAGCGCGGCTTTCTGGCAAGCGTGTGGAACTCGTTCGCGTTTTCGATCGGCAGCGCCGTGTTCGCGCTGTTGCTCGGCGGCATGATCGCCTGGCTGGTCGAGCGCACCAACACGCCGTTCAAGCCGCTCGCGTATTTCACCACGATCCTGTCGCTCGGCACGCCTTACGTGCTCTACACCAGCGCCTGGCTGCTGTTGCTTGCGCGCTCGGGTCCGATCAACACCTATTACCGTCAGGTCACCGGCGACACCGGTGTTCTGATCAACGTCTATGGACTCGGCGGCATGATCCTGATCGAAGGATTGCTGTGGTCGCCGCTGGTGTTCCTGCTGCTCGGCGCGACGCTGCGCAACTTCAATCCGGAGCTGGAAGAAGCCGCCAAAATGAGCGGCGCGGGCACGTGGGACACGATCCGCCGCATCACGCTGCGCCTGTCTCTGCCGTCGATCCTGGCGCTGGCGATGCTGGTGTTCATTCGTTCGCTGGAAGCGTTCGAAGTGCCAGCGCTCGTCGGCTTGCCGGGCCGCGTGCACGTGTTGACGACGGACATCTACGATCTCATGCACAGAACCATGCCGCCTGATCTTGGATCGGCGAGCGCGCTCTCGGTGCTGCTGCTCGTGCTCGTCTCGGTGCTGCTGTATTATTACGGCAAGCTCACCAAGAACGCCGAGAAGTTCGCCACCATCACGGGCAAGAGTTTCCGTCCCAACCGCTTCGATCTCGGCATCTGGAAGAACCTTGGCGGCTTCGCGCTGATTTTCTACTTCTTCCTGCTGATCATCCTGCCGTTGCTGATCCTGATCTGGGCGTCATTGCTGCCGTTCTATCAGACGTTCCGCTTCGCGGCGCTCCCGCTGGTGTCGCTGACGAACTACGGCCGCGTGCTGTCGGCGTCGCGCTACATCACGCTGCTGGGCAACACGTTCATCATCGCGGTCGTCACCGCGAGCGCCGTGATGCTGATCGCGTCGCTGACAGCCTGGCTCACAGTGCGCAAGGCGCCGGGCGCCAAGATCCTCGACCAACTCGCCACCATGCCGCTGGTGTTCCCCGGCATCGTGCTGGGCGTCGGCGTGATGCAGTTCTTCCTCAATCTGCCGATCGGCGTTTACGGAACGATCTGGATCATCGCGTGGGCGTTCACGATCAACTACATGCCCTACGGCGTCCGCTACAGCTTCGCCGGCATGCTGCAGGTGCATCGCGAGCTGGAGGAGGCCGCCGCCTTGTCGGGCGCCGAGCCGATCACCGGATTCCGGCGCATCGTGCTGCCGCTGCTCGCGCCATCGTTGATCGCCGGCTGGCTGTTCATCTTCCTGCTGTCGACGCGCGTGCTGTCGTTGCCCGTCTTGCTGTCGGGGCCGAGTTCGCAGACCATGGCGGTCGCGATGTTCGACCTCTGGGGCAACGGGCAGGGGCCTGAACTGGCGGCGCTCGGCCTGTTGTGGAGCCTGCTGATGACGTCGATCGCGGTGACATTCTATCTCGTGGCCCGGCGCTCGGGCGCGGGCATCTACGGACAGGGCTGACAGGAGACAGGCGGAGAATGAATTCCGGGAAAACGTCTGGCGCAGATGCGTTCGCGAAAGTCGACGCGCTTCTCAATCCGAAGAACGTCGTCATCGTGGGCGCGACCGACAAGCCCGGCAATTGGGCGCAGCGCGTGTGGCGGAATCTTCACCGCTACAAGTTTCCCGGCGCCGTCTATCCGTTCAACCCCGCGCGCGAGTCTGTCTGGGATACGCGCTGCTATCGCAGCTTCGCCGAACTGCCTGAGCCGCCCGATCATCTGATCGTGCTGGCCCCGGCGAAATACGTCGCCGACACATTGCGCGAAGCGGCGAAATTCGGCGCGCGCTCGGCGACCGTCATGAGCTCCGGCTTCGAGGAAGCGCCGGAGCCCGAAGGCAAGGTCTATGGCGCGAACCTGCGCGCCGCGATCGAGGAAACCGGTATGGCGGTGTCGGGGCCGAACTGCCTCGGCAACTTCAACGCCGCCGCCACCTTCTTCTCGATGACGGATGACCGCGCGCACCGCTTTCAGGTCGGCCCCATCGCGGTTTTCGGCCAGTCGGGCGGCATCGTGATGGCGATGAAGCGCTCGCTCGAGGAGCGCGGCATTGACACCGCTGCGCTGATTACGACCGGCAACGAGACCGGCCTGAACACGGCGGATTACATCAGCTATTTCGCCGAGATCGACCACGTACGTGTCATCGCCTGCTATGTCGAATCCGTGCACGATCCGAAGACGTTTCTCGCCGCTCTGCGCAAGGCGCGCGACGCCGGCAAGCCCGTCGTGGTGATGAAACTCGGTGCGTCGGACGAAGGCCGCAAGGCCGCCGCCGCCCATACGGGCGCGCTCGCGGGTTCGATGGAAGCGTTCGACGCGATCGCCGGCGAAGCAGGCGCGCTGCGGGTACGCAATCTCGACGATCTGACGGAAGCGGTGGAGTTCCTCGTCCACTCGCCACTGCCTAAAGGCAAGCGCATCGGGTCGATCACGTTTTCGGGCGGCATGCGCGGTCTGCTGCTTGATGGCGCGGCCCATGCGGGGCTGAGTTACAAACCGTTGAGTGAGACGACATTCAAGCGCATGTCGGAATTGCTTGGCGTCGGCACGATCATCGGCAATCCGCTCGACACGGGGTTCGCGGGCCTCACCAATCCGCAGGCTTACATCAAGTCGGTCGAGACGCTGCTCGCAGATCCCGAGATCGACTGTCTGCTGCTGCAGGAAGAATTGCCGCGCGGTCCGGGAGCCGAACGCAAGGAGAACAATCTGCGCGCCGTCAACGAACTCGTGGCGACGAGCTCGAAGCCCGTCGCGTATGTGACAATGGTGTCGCACGGCTCCAACGATTACAGCCGCAATCTGCGCACTCAATTGCCGAACCTGTCGTTCCTGCAGGAGGTCGAGAAGTCGCTGCGCTGCATCGCCAATGTGATGTCCTATGCGGAGCGGCTCGGCGCATCTGTGCCAGCAAAGCCCGCGCCCTCGCCGCAAGGCGTCGCCTTGCTCGACGACTACGCGCGGCTCGGCGGACCGGCGACGCTTGACGAAGTGCGATCGAAAGCGCTGCTCGCCGCTTACGGCGTCGGCGCGCCGAAAGAGGAACTGGCGTCGAGCGAAGATCAGGCCGTCGCGGCGGCTGACCGCATCGGTTATCCGGTGGTGGCGAAGCTCGTCAGCGCCGCCATTCCGCACAAGTCCGACGTCGGCGGCGTCATCGTCGGCGTCAAGGATGCGGATGGCGTGCGCGCCGCTTACCGCAAGATTTCCGCCGCCGTGGCGGCTCTGCCGGACAAGCCGAAACTGGATGGCGTGCTGATCGCCGAGATGGTGAGCGGCGGCCTCGAACTCGTGCTTGGCGCGTCGCACGATCCCGAAATGGGGCCGGTGATCCTGTTCGGTTCGGGCGGGGTCGATCTCGAACTCGTGCGCGATGTGGCGCTCGCCGCGCCGCCGCTCGACGCTGCGCGCGCCAATGCGCTGATTGATCGCACGCGCGCGTCGAAACTCATCGCCGGTTATCGCGGCAAACCAGCGCTCGACCGTCAGGCGCTGGTGGAAGCGCTGATCGGCGTGTCGCATCTCGTATGCGACGCTGGCGACCGTCTCGACTCCATCGACGTCAATCCGTTCCTGCTGCGGCAGAAGGGCGGCGTGATGCTCGATGCGCTGGTAGTCCTGAAGAACGACGCCTGACGCTTCGCGCCGGGCGGCGATCGCGCGCAAGCGCAACGAACCGGCGCCGGCGTTCGCTGGCGTCATCCGGCCCACATCCCATGCGGGCGCAGACAACATGGAGGATTCGATGAAGATCCTGTTTCTCAATCAGGCGCCGCGCAAGGGCGACAAGGGTCCTCCCTACGAGGTTGAGAAGATCGAGGCGCAGCTGAATTCGTATGCGTCGCCCGGCACCAAGGTCGAGATCGGCTTTCCGGACGATTACGAAGGCAGCGAAGTCTTCATGAAGCTCGGCGCGCAGAGCCATCTCAACGGCCTGCATCACATGATGGAAACGCCGGCGCTCGTGCGCAAGATCTTCTGGGCCGCCGCCAACGGCTATGATGCGGTGATCGGCTCGAACACGTTCGATCCCGGCATGGACGGCGGCCGCCTTGCGGTGGAGATTCCCGTCATCGGTCCGCTGCGCACCTCGATGCATGCGGCGCTGACGCTGGCCGATCGCGTCGGCGTGACCGTGCCGCTCGGCCCGCATGTGCCGTATACGCGCCGACTGCTGCGTACGATCGGGCTCGACCAGTTCGTCACCGACATCAAGCCGATCGGCGTCTATGTCGACGTGCAGAAGCGCAAGGACGAAATCTTCGAGATCGCCTGCAAGCTGATCAAGGGCATGGTGGCCAATGGCGCGGAAATCATCCTGCCGCTGGGCGGCGCGCTGATTCCGTATGTGGTCAATCCCGACGATCTGGCGCGCGAGTGCGGCGTGCAGGTGCTCAACACCAAGGCGATCAGCATTCGCTTCGCCGAGATGTGCGTCAACTTCAAGATGACGCAGAGCGGCATCACCTATCCGCGCGCCAAACTCAATTACGAGGATTTCACCGCCAAGCTCTGAAAACGCGGCGTCGCATTGCGGATGAACTGACTTTAACGGGACGGGACACATGACCTACGCATCGGAAGCTGGCAATTTCAGCATTGCGCTCGGCGGCGACTGCCTGCTGACACGCAAGCTCAGCATCTTCGATGAGCCCGCGTTTCTCGAACTGGCGAACATCATCCGTGCGTGCGACGCTGGCTTCGTGAATCTCGAAACCGTCGTGCGGCGATGGGACGAAGGCGAGCCCGGCATCACGCAGGGCACGTTCATGACGACTCCGCCCGAACTGCTGGAAGACCTCAAGTGGTTCGGGCTCAACATGGTCAATTGCGCGAACAATCACATGTTCGACTATGGCCGCGACGGCTTGATGGCGACCATCAAGCATCTTGACGAGGCCGGCATCACCCATGCGGGCACGGGCGCGAATCTCGCCGAAGCCCGGATGGCGCGCTATCGCGACACGAAGGGCGGGCGCGTGGCGCTGCTTGGCACGACCGCCACCTATCGGCCGTGGAACGCCGCCGGCGCGCAGCGTCAGGACATCAAGGGGCGGCCGGGCGTCAATCCGTTTCCCAGCAAGGTCACCTACACGATCGACGACGAAGCGTTCCGCGCGTTGCAGCGCATGGGCCGCGAACTCGGCTTCGAGCGCACGCGCGAACGCAACGCGACGCATTTCTATTCGGAAGCCGAGCTGGGCCTGTCGGGGGCTGACCGGACAACGGCGTTCGGAACCAATTTCGTGCGTGGCGACAAATTCACGGCCGTCGCGCACGGATCGCGCGAGGACATAGACGACATTTTACGTTGGGTGAAGGAAGCCAGGCGCATGGCGGACTGGGTGGTCGTCTCGTTCCATACGCACGACTTCTCGCAGGCGAGCATGATGAACGCCCGCACGCGCGGCGAGCTGGAAGAGCCGGCCGATTTTATTCCGGCGTTTGCGCGCGAGGTGATCGACGCCGGCGCTGACGTCTTCGCCGGCCACGGGTCGCACACGCCACTCGGCGTCGAGATCTACAAGGGCAAGCCGATCTTCTACTCGCTCGGCAATTTCATCATGCAGAACGAGACGCTGCCGTTCTTCCCGGACGTCGCCTACCGGCGCTTCGGCCTCGGGCCAGACGCGACGCCGTCAGACTTTCTCGACGCCCGAACGAACAACGGCAAGAAGGGCCATGTCGCCCATGCGGCCTTCTGGGAGAACTTCCTGGCGACCTGCCATTTCACCGGCGGGCGCCTGTCGGAGGTCCGCATTCATCCGGTCGACATGGGCTTTGGGGTGGCGCGCGGGCAGCGCGGACGTCCGGTTCTGGCTGACGAGCCAATCCGCGACCGGGTTATCGAGCGCGTGGCGCGGCTGTCGAGGGCCTACGGCACCAAGGTCGAGAACCGCAACGGCACGGGCGTCATTACGCTCTAGGCGGCGCTGCCCCATATGAATTCGTGAGGGCGAAATATGGCGCAGCGGCCTTGAGCCGTTTGCGCCGTTTTTGCGTTTGACGCTTTCTTTACCCTGACGATGTCTTGTGGATCGGTGGCTCACCGCCACAAATTCGGCATTGTTGGGCTTCTATACTGCCCCAACCTGCTCCAGTTACGGACCAAGATGCTTCGCGTCCTTCTCATAGCCGCTTCGGCCTGCTGCGCGTTGTCGGCGCAGGCTGATACGCCGCGCGGGCAGTTCCGCTATTCGACCGAGCAGCAGTGCTCCGCCGCGAAGGCGCTGAGTACGGACCAGTGCCGCGCCGCCTCGCTCAACGCCGGCGCCGAATTCGACGAGAAAGTTCCGCATTTCCCCACGCGCGACGCCTGCGAGCGGGCGATGGGCAGCAACCGCTGCATGATCGGCGAATTTTCCGCTGGCAGCGGGGCCTATTTCGTGCCGCAGCGCGCCGGCTTCGTGGTGACGGTGAAATCCGATCGCGACATGAGCGTCGTGCCTGTCGCGGGTTCGCGGTCTGCACAGGGCTTTCGGCCGCGCTCCATTCTGCGCATCGATACGGCGCGCAATTTCGGCCGTAGCGGAGGCGGACGTCCGGTTTATGGTAACGCCTCCTATGGCGAGGCTGTGCCGGTTGGCGAGGCGGGGCCGCTGCCGCCGCCGCCCAAATTCGATCCGGGCTTCGACTGTAACGCCCTGCTCGAACCGAAGTCTAAGGGCGACGACATCGGCTGCTATCCGGTTTCACCCGGCATGATGCAGCACATCCGCCGCAACTGAGCCTCAGCCCAGCGCCGGATAATCCGTATAGCCCTTGGCGGAGCCGCCGTAGAACGTCGCCTGATCGGGCGTGTTCAGAGCCGCGCCTTCGGCGAAGCGTCGCGGCAGATCCGGATTGGCGATGAACAGCTTGCCGAACGCGATCAGGTCGGCGCGGCCGTCCGTGATCGCCTGCGCGCCGGTTTCGCGGACGTAGCCGAAGTTTGCGATCCAGGCGCGCGAGAAGTTCTTGCGTAAGGCGGCGAAATCGAAGGGCGAACCATCCGCTGCCGGGCCTTCATTGCAATGCACGTAGCCGAGATGCAGCGCGTTGAGACATTTCACCAGATAGTTGAACACGGCCGCCGGATCGCTGTCGCGCATGTCGTTGGAGGGCGAAACCGGCGAGATGCGGAAGCCGACGCGCGAGGGCTCCCAGACGCGCGACACCGCTTCCGCCACTTCGACCGCGAAGCGCACGCGGTTTTCGACCGAGCCGCCGTAGGCGTCGGTGCGGTGGTTCGAGCCATCGCGCAGGAACTGGTCGATCAGATAGCCGTTCGCACCGTGGATCTCGACGCCGTCGAAACCGGCCCGCTTGGCGTTTTCGGCGGCGACGAAATAATCGTGCACGATGCCGGGAATTTCTTCCGATTGCAGCGCGCGCGGCGGCGAAACCGAGGCGAAGCCACTGTCGATGAAGGTCTTGGTGTTGGCAGGAATGGCGCTGGGCGCGACCGGCGCGGCGCCGTCCCTTTGCAACGACACATGCGACACGCGGCCGACGTGCCAGAGCTGCAGGTAGATGCGGCCGCCTGCCTTGTGGACGGCGGCGGTGACCTTGCTCCAGCCCTCGACCTGCTCGGACGAATAGATGCCGGGCGTCAGGATATAGCCCTGTCCCTGCTGGCTGATCTGCGTCGCTTCGGTGATGATGAGGCCGGCGCTGGCGCGCTGACGGTAATATTCCACCACCAGGTCGCTCGGCGCGAGGGTTTCGCGGACGGCGCGGTTGCGGGTCAGGGGCGCCATGACGAGGCGGTTGGGCAGGCTCAGGTCGCCGAGATGGAAGGGGGTCTGCAAAATTGACGTGTCGGCGGTCATCATGTCCTCAGGGTTCGAATGGGTTGAAGCGTCGTTGGCCGGTCAGTGACCGTCGAACGACATGAGCGTCCGCACCGGGACGCCCAGATTGCGAATTTTCTCGGCCCCGCCGAGTTCCGGCAGGTCGATCACGAAACAGGCGGCCACGACGTCCGCGCCGATCTGCTTGAGCAGTTTGACCGCGCCCTCGGCGGTGCCGCCGGTGGCGATCAGGTCGTCGACCAGAATGACGCGTTCGCCCGGTGCGACAGCGTCCTGATGCATTTCCATCTCGTCGAGGCCGTATTCCAGCGAATAGGCGATCGACACCTTGGCCCAGGGCAGCTTGCCCTTCTTGCGGATCGGCACGAAGCCGGCCGACAATTGATGGGCCACCGCGCCGCCGAGGATGAAGCCGCGCGCTTCCATGCCGGCGACCTTGTCGATTTTCGCCCCCGACCATGGCTGGACGAGCTCGTCCACGGCGCGGCGAAACGCCCGGGCGTCGCCCAGAAGGGTCGTGATGTCGCGAAACCGGATGCCGGGCTTGGGATAGTCCGGGATGGTGCGGATCGCGTCTTTCAGACCCCACGGCCGCTCATCGTTCATCTGCATACCTCATTCGAAATCTGGAATAGCATAGCCCGCCATACTGGGCAGGCAACCACGACAATCAGGAGACGCATATGACTGACGGCGACAGGCAGATCACCATCACAGACATCGACATTCCGTTCGGCCGGCTGGTGACGATCTTCATCAAGTGCGCGCTGGCGGCGATCCCGGCCGCGATTGCAGTCTCGATCATCATGGGCATCTTGATGATGATCTTTGGCGGGATGATGCGCGGGTACATGATGCGTTGATCAGCCCGATGAAGCCATGAGTCCGCGGGCTGCGGCCCGCCGAACTAGCTGAGGCCCAGCACCCTGCCCGCAACGGCGTCCAGCTTCTTCATCACCTCCGGATCGCGCGCGTCGGGGGCGGTGATCAGCGCGGCGTCGAGCGCGCGGTCCGACCCGATCGGGCAGCGCTCGTGCTCGGCCGGGAAACCGAGCAGCAGCCGGGTCAGCAGGCGCGCCGCCTTGCTGGCGTTTTCGTGCACGACCTTGATGACCGAGGCGACGTCCACCGCGTCGTGTTCCGGGTGCCAGCAGTCGTAATCCGTGACCATCGCAATCGTGGCGTAGGAGATTTCCGCCTCGCGGGCGAGCTTGGCTTCGGGCATGGCGGTCATGCCGATCACGTCGTAGCCGAGGCCCTTGTAGGTCAGCGATTCCGCATAGCTGGAGAATTGCGGACCTTCCATGCAAACGTACGTTCCATTGCGCACATGCTCGATGCTCTCTGCGCGGGCCGCTTCTTCAATCCGCCTCTGCAGCGCGGGCGCAATGGGATGCGCCATCGACACATGCGCCACGAAGCCGTTGCCATAGAACGACGATTCGCGGCCGACCGTCCGGTCGACGAATTGGTCGACCAGTACAAACAGGCCCGGATACAATTCCGGCTTGAATGAACCGCAGGCCGAAACCGACACGATGTCGGTGACGCCAGCGCGCTTCATGGCGTCGATATTGGCGCGGTAGTTGATGCCGGACGGCGACAGGCGATGGCCGCGTCCGTGGCGCGGCAGGAACACCGCCTGCGTGTCGCCGATGCGGCCGAAGCGCAGCGCGTCTGACGGCTCTCCCCACGGCGTCGAGATGCGCTCCTCGCGCAGATCCTGCAGGCCGGGAAGGTCGTAAACGCCCGAACCGCCGATGATTCCTACGATTGCTTTCGTCATGTGTCCCCGGTCGTGGTCAGGAGAGGCGGAAGGCCGCCAGCTCCGAAATGGCGCAAACGATGTGGTAGAAGGAACTCGCGGGCGCGGGCTCGTCGATGAAACTGCCGTCGCCGCGCATCTTGTCGCGCCAGAGGCCGGGCTTCAAGCCGTCGAAATAGCCCCACAGCGCCTCGGCGGCTTCCAGCGCGTTGGCGAGAAGTGGCTCGCGTTCTGCTCCGGCGGCGCGTTCGGCCAGCGCGAGACTGGCTTTCAGCCGTTCGGTCTGCGGCCAGAGGCGCGCCTGCGGTCCGGCCCAGTCGAGCGTCTCGGTCAGCGCGTCCACGGCGACCTTTCGGGTCGGGCAGATTCCTCTGGTTGCGCCGATCTCGTAGAAGCGCCGGTAGATGTCGGCGCAGGATTCGCCGCTGATCTTTTCCCAGTTCGCCAGCAGCCATGCCCATTCGAACTGATGGCCCGGCTCGATCGCCGCCGGACCGTTGTCGACCGGTTGCCATTGCGGATCGAAGAATTCCAGAAGCGCACCGTCGGCGCGCACGAAACGGCGGCGGCAGAGGGCGGCGATCTCGGTCGCGAGCGTCCGCCACGGACCGTCGGGATCGACGCTCGTCCACGCAATGGCGCATTCGAACAAGTGCATGTGCGGATTTGAGCGCAACATGTCGCGATCGTTCGGCCCGTCGAAAAAGCCGGCTTCGGGGTGGGCGAAGTCCGTACTCAGCACGCCCATAACGGCGCGCGCCCGGTCGCGATAGGTCGCGTCGCCTGTCTTCCGGAAGGTTTCCGCCAAGGCCAGCAGCAGGAAGGCCTGATCATAGAGATCGGGGCCGTCGTTTACGACTCTGCCCTCGCGAGTGACGATATGGCGGATGAGGCCGTCCGGGCGCAGGCCGGTGCTCAACAAGAAGCCGAATCCGTGCTCGACGGCGGCGCGCCAGTCGCCGTTCCAGCCGAGGCGCTCCGCCTGTGCGAAGCAGTAAACCTGCCGGGCCGACACCCGCACGCGCTTGTTCTCGATCACCGGCCTGCTGTCGAGCCCGATCGTCTCGAAATAGCCGCCGCAGTGCAGATCGCGTCCCGTACTGAACCAGACCGGATAGGCCGCGTCGCGCAGCCAGCCGGTGAGCCGGTCGCGGACCATCTGGAGTTGCTGGATCGTGTCGGTCATGGTGACGGAGCCTCGCGCATTCGCCTTCCGGCGCTCGTCAGACACAGAACGCGACTCGTCACAAGATTTCGTGAATCAGCTGCGAAAGGCGCGGGTCCGGCCACGTTCCACCTTGCCGCGGCCGGCCAGCAGCGCGCCTGCGTCCGGCGACAGCCGCCAGAAGGTCCAGATCGACGTTGCGGAGATGACACCGATCAACACGAAGGTAATCTGGAACGCGCTGACCGGCACATGTGCGGCGTCGTAGGACAATTGGTGCAGGAAGAACGCCGACATCGCGACCCCGAAGCTCATCGACAGGCGCTGCGCCATCTGCTGGAAGCTCGTCGCGTGGCTCATCTGCGGCGATTCCACATCGGCGAACGCGATGGCGCTGAGCGCCGTGAACTCGAGCGAACGGAACACGCCGCCGAAGAAGATCACCGCCATCATGACCCATTGCGGCGTCGTCGGCTCGAACAGTCCGCAGGCGGCGATCAGCAGGCAGGCGATCAGCGAATTCCAGATCAACACCTTGCGGAAGCCGTACTTGCGCAGCACGCGCTTCGCGATGGTGCGCATGCCGAACGCGCCGGCCGCTGACGCACAGGTGACGACGCCAGCCTGGAACGGCGAATAGCCAAAGCCTTCTTGCAGCATCAATGGCAGCAGGAATGGATTCGCCCCGATTCCGATCCGGAAGATCGTGCCGCCTGTGACGCTGCAGCGAAACGTCGGGATCTTCATCAGCGACAGATCAAGAATGGGATGCAGCACGCGCTTGGCGTGCAGCACGTAGAGAATCAGCGCCAGTATGCCGGATACGAACATGGTGACGCTGAGCGGATCGAGCGAATTCTTGGCGATCACGGCGTCCATGCCGAACAGGGCCGCCGCAAGTCCGAAGCCGGAAAGGAAGAATCCCTTCCAGTCGAACGGACGCACATTGGTCTCGCGCACATCCTCGATGAACAGCGTCACCAGAATGATGCCCAGAATGCCGACCGGCACGTTCATCCAGAAGATCCAGCGCCAGGACGACACCGTCGCCACGAAGCCGCCCAGCACCGGGCCGACGACAGGACCGATGATGGTCGGCATGCCCATCAGGGCCATGGCGGAGACGAGTTCAGCCTTGGGAACGGCCCGCACGAGGATGAGCCGACCGACCGGCACCATCATGGCCCCGCCGAGGCCCTGCAGGATGCGGTAGAAAATCATCTCCTCGAATGTACTCGACATACCGCACAGGACCGACGCGACCGTGAAAATCGCCATGGCGATGCGGAAGATCAGCCGCGCCCCGAAACGGTCGGCCAGCCAGCCGCTCAGCGGCAGGAAGGTTGCGAAAGCCAGCATGTAACCGGTGATCGCCATGTGCAGGCGCAGCGGCGGCTCATTCAGCGACTCGGCGATGAGCGGCAGGGACGTGACCAGAGCGCTCGAATCAAGGTTCTGCATCACCAGCGCGAAGGCGACGATGAGCGGGACGATGACGCGGCGCTCCAAGAATTCCACCTCCGAAAATGAAAGGACACGGGCCTGCGGCGGACTGCCCCGGCAGTCGGCGAAGACATCTACGCGATACGGGCGTGTCGGCGCGCTGGATGCGCCTGACCCATTCCTAAACCCCGATTCCCGCTGCGTCCAGTGCGCCAAACGGCCATGGACGGGGCGCTGGGGCGGCTGGTTCGGGCGCGTCCAGCCTGTAGCGGGATAGCGCCGGCTCGCCTACCATCGGGGCGCTTCAAACAGGAGGAACGCCGATGACTTACACGTCAGTCGAAATCACGCGCGACAACGGGATCGCCACCATCCAGATGTTCATGGACCGCCGCGCCCCGAATGGCGGCGCGGGCAGCCATCATTCCGAAGTCGGCCGGGCGCTGAACGAATTGCGCTTCGACAATTCCGTTCGCGTCGTGGTGCTCACAGGCGCCAACGGGGCCTTCTACACCTCGCCAGTCGGCCGTCCGCGCATGGAAAACCGCGATCCGGCGCAGGACTGGGATCTGACGCAGGGGATGCAGTTCACCTTCCAGACGCTGATCGAAATGGAAAAGCCCGTGATCGCCAAGGTGAACGGTCGCGCTGCCAGCTTCGGCGGCAGCATGGTGTTCGCCTGCGATTTTTGCATCGCCGCCGAGGACGCGCCGTTCGGCGACCCCCATATCGGCATGGGCGACGGCGTACTGTTCCCGATGGGCCGCAAGGACAGCGGCACGGTCCCGGGCGACGGCGCAAACGCCTTCGTGCCGTTGCACATGAGCCCCATGATCGCGCGTGAATATCTCTGGCTGGCCCGCCAGTTCACCGGCGCGGACCTGCACCGGATGGGCATCATCAACAAGGCTGTCCCGGCCGACCAACTCGACGCCGAGGTGCAGAAGATGGCCGAATCCCTGCTGCGGCGGCCTGCTTATGCGCTGGCGTTGTCGAAGCGGGCGTTCAACAAGTTCGTCACCGACCGCTTCAACTCGAGCTTCGACCTCGCCTGGGCCTATGAGGCGCTGAACTTCTACCAGTTCGGCCGCTATATCGACGGCCACGGCGACAAGACGCTCTGAAGCATCGGAAAATTTGACTTCCCGCCTCTGGCGGACTATGCAGCCTTCGCTCGGCGCGCCCTCGTGGCGCGCTTGGCATGTCTGGCGGTTCGCCGCCGGATACGCACCCGTGGCGGTTCCCATCTGGTGAGCTGCCTGTCGGCCCGGACATCCGGGCAGAGGAGGGCGCGTTCCCCCGCCCGGAGCTTGCTCCATTTTGCCGGCGGGAGGATCGCGGTTCGCGACGCGCGCAGGCGCGGGCGCTACGCTGTCCTTCATTCGGCGCATGACACGAGAGGACCGCGATGACAAAGCGCGCTGAATCCAAGTACAAAATCGACCGCCGCATGGGCCAGAACATCTGGGGCCGCCCGAAGAGCCCGGTGAATCGCCGCGAATACGGCCCGGGCCAGCATGGCCAGCGCCGCAAGGGCAAGATGTCGGACTTCGGCACCCAGCTCAAGGCGAAGCAGAAGCTCAAGGGCTATTACGGCAACATCTCCGAGAAGCAGTTCCGCAAGTACTATGCGGAAGCGATCCGGATGAAGGGCGACTCGGGCGACAACCTGATCGGCCTGCTGGAGCGCCGTCTCGACGCGGTCGTCTACCGCGCCAAGTTCGTCGCGACCGTGTTCGCTGCGCGCCAGTTCGTGAACCACGGCCACGTCAAGGTGAACGGCCGCCGCGTCAACATCGCCAGCTATCTGGTGAAGCCGGGCGACCTGATCGAGGTCAAGGAAGCCTCGAAGCAGCTGACCTTCGTGCTCGAAGCCTCGCAGCTTTCCGAGCGCGACGTGCCGGAGTTCTACGAGGTCGACCACTCGAAGATGACCGCCAGGATGGTTCGCATTCCGCTCCCGTCCGAAGTGCCGTATCCGGTGCTGATGGAACCGAACCTCGTCATCGAATTCTATTCGCGCTGATCTTTTCAGCGTCGCATCGACAAACCAAAGGGGCGCCCACGGACGTGGACGCCCCTTTGTTCATGGCAGCATCCCGCTTCTGGCGCTTGTGAGCAGGCCGGCGGGGGTCTATCGAGACGGGGTCGCCCTTCGGCCCCCGCTCGTCTTCGCGCCGGCCGCATGAGCCTTGGCGTTTAAACAGCACACGAATTCATTCAGGCGCGAGCGGGTGAACATTCTTTTCCCCGCGGGCCGCGCCCATCCTCGCACCCGGCTTTGAACACATGCCCTTCCCGCCCACTCATCCGGCCCTCGAACGCGCGCTCGCCGAGCGCGGCTACGCAGAGCCGACCGCCGTGCAGGCGGCCGTCCTGCATTCCGACGCCGCCGAACGCGACCTGCTGGTTTCGGCCCAGACCGGCTCGGGCAAGACCGTCGCCTACGGTCTGGCGCTGGCCTCGACCCTGTTGGGCGAGAACGAACGCTTTGGCGCCCCGGGCGCGCCGCTGGCGCTGGCGATCGCCCCCACGCGCGAACTCGCCATGCAGGTGCAGCGCGAACTGATCTGGCTTTATGCGGAAGCTGGCGTGCGCGTCACCGCCTGCATCGGCGGCATGGACCCGCGCCGCGAGGCGCGCGCGCTTGAGGACGGTTGCCACATCGTGGTGGCGACACCCGGCCGTCTGCGCGATCATCTGGAACGCGGCCGTCTCGACATGTCGGAACTGCGCGCGGTGGTGCTCGACGAAGCCGACGAGATGCTCGACCTCGGCTTTCGCGAAGATCTCGAATTCATTCTCGACGCGACGCCAGACCAGCGCCGCACGCTGCTGTTCTCCGCCACCATTCCGCGCGACATCGCCACGCTGGCGAAGCGTTTCCAGCGCAACGCGTTCCGCATCGACATGGTCGATCAGAGCCAGCCGCACGGCGACATCGAATACCGCGCGCTGCGCATTGCACCCAACGAGATCGAGCACGCGGTCGTCAATGTGCTGCGCTATTTCGAATCGCCCGGCGCACTGATCTTCTGTCAGACGCGCGAGGCGGTGCGGCATCTGCACGCCAGTCTGGTGGAGCGCGGCTTCTCGGCCGTGGCGCTGTCGGGCGAGTTTTCGCAGAACGAGCGCACCCATGCGCTGCAATCGCTGCGTGATGGGCGCGCGCGCGTCTGCGTCGCCACCGACGTCGCGGCGCGCGGCATCGATCTGCCGAATCTCGAGCTCGTCATTCACGCCGAACTGCCGAACGATCGCGAGACGCTGCTGCATCGCAGCGGCCGGACGGGCCGCGCCGGCCGCAAGGGCGTGTGCATTCTGCTTGTCCCCTATACGCGCCGCCGCAAGGCCGAAATGCTGATCACGCAGGCGCGAGTCGACGCGCATTGGGGCGGCGCCCCGACCGCCGACGAGATCAAGCTTGCCGATCAGCAGCGCATGAAGAACGATCCGGTTTTCAGCGAGCCGAGCACCGACGACGACATCGCGCTGGCCGGCATCCTGCTGGCTGAACGCACGCCAGAGGAAATCGCCGGCGCGCTGGCCCGCATGTATCGCGCACGTCTGCCGTCGCCCGAGGACCTGTTCGAGGGTAGTGCGCCATCCGAGCGTGCACCGCGCGAACCGCGCGAGCGTCGGGAGCAGCGCGAACGTCCGGAGCGGCCCGACAAGCGCGAGCGCGATCTGCGCAAGACTGGCGGCGTGCCTCCGGGCGGCGTCGAACCGACGGTGGACAAATCCTTCTCGCGCCGGCCCGAAGAGCCGATGGTGTGGTTCCGCATCAATGTGGGGCGCACCAACAATGCCGATCCGAAGTGGATTCTGCCGGTCATCTGCCGTCTCGGCCATGTGACGAAGAACGAAATCGGAGTGATCAAGATCTTCGATCGCGAAACGAAATTCGAGATCGTCGAATCCGCAGCGGCGAAATTCGCTGCCTCGGTGCGCCGCACGTCGGGCGAGGAAAACGTCAATATCCAGCCGGCCGCCGGCTCGATTCAGGAAATGCGCAAGTTCGCGCCGAATACCGATGCGCAATCGAAAAGCGATTTCAAGAGCGGCGAAGAGCGCAAGCCCAAGCGCGACTACAGCGGCGTGCGCGAGGAAAAGTTCCGCAAGGCCCATCGGGCCGATCGCGCCGCGCCGTCTGCGGCGCCCTCGCGCGACGACGCGCCGAAGCGCGCCGAGTACAGGGGCGGCGATGACCGCAAGCCCTTCGGCGAAAACAAGCCGCGCTTCAAGAAGGACTTCAAGCCGGAACGTCCGGCGTCCGCGCCGCCGCCGCGCACCGATGCAAAGCCGTTCAAGAAGAAGCATCGCGGCGCTGCGCCGTCCGGTCCCGCCGGCGATGGCGGCGGGCGCACGCTCAAGCGCAAGTAGCGGCTATTGGCTGCTCAACCTGCGCTGACGATCACCGCGGGTTGAGCAGGCCTGCGTCGATCAGCCTTCGGTGAAAGCCGAGTATCTGGTCGCGGTCGGGGCAGTCGTAGTACTTGCCGCCGCACACGCGCATCAGACGCAGACGCTCGGTATAGGAATCCGGCAAGGGCAGGCCGGCCGAATAGAGAATGAGCGAGCTCAGATAGGCCACGTCCGTGGGATCGATCGCGGGCGACGTCTGCGGCCGGAAGTTCACCCCGTCGACGGCGAAATAGGTGAGATAGCCCGGCGAATTGGCCGGCAGCGTAATGTCTTCCGCTTCCGCGTCTTCCGGAAAGCCGAGCAGCGTGCGCGTCGCCACCGGATGATGATCGCCATAATGCACGATCAGAAATCGCTCGGTCGGAAACCGGGTGCGTAGCTGCGTCAGCAGGTCTTCGTAATCGGTTTTCGCCAGCCAGATGCGGCGCAGATATTCGTGCATCTCCGGGTTTGTGCCGGGTCCGCCGCCGGGGACGTTTTCATTCGGCGCATAGGTGATGTCATACGGCCAATGCGTCACCATCGTCTCGACGAAGGTGAACAGCGGCGCCTTCGACGACGCAAAATGCGTCTGCATGTCGGCCAGCGCATTGGCGAAATAGAAGCGGTCGCGCTCGGATGCGGTCGGGGCTTTTTGATCCTTCGCGTCGAAGATCTCGCGGATGCCGATGGACGTGTAGAACGGCGCCGTCGAGATGAAGGATTTCAGCATCGGATAAAACAGCACATTGCGATAGCCGCAGCGTTCCAGCGCCTGTGGCAGCGTGTCCTTCAGCCGCTGGACCATATAGGTCTGAAGGAATTGCTTCATGCCGCCGAATGAGCGCGTCGACAGGCCGGTCATCACCGAAAATTCCGTGAGCCAGGAGGCGCCGCCGTAGGTCTCGACACGCAGCTTGTGGTTCGCGCCGTCGAAGGATTTGAAAAATCCGTCGAGGCGTTTGTCGTAGGCGAGTTGCGGAAACAGGCTTGGCGGAACAACGGATTCCTCGTGAATGAGGATGATGTTCGGCGGCTTCTGCGCCGGCGCGCAGACGCTGTTGGCGGCGAGTGGCGGGGCGGAGGAGAACGAGGCCGCCTCCAGCAATTGTCCGCGCCACAGGGCCTGTAACGCTTCGCCCCACGACGAATAGAACGACGAGACGAACAGGTCGTCCCAATAGAACTGCGTGTGCCGTCGTTCGATCCTTTCGTGCGCCGCCAGCGTCGCCACGATGGCGAAAACCGCGAAGGCCGCGGCCGCGAAACGCCGCGTCACGTCGGGCTTCTCGCTCCGCCAGCTCATGGCGGCGAGCGCGATCGTCACGATCAGCGCTAGTACCAGGCCGATCAGAAACGCGCGGTGGCTCGCCCACAAAGATTCGATCAGCGTCCAAGTCGGGAAATAGAAATAGAGGTCGTAGGCGTGCACAACCATGCGCTCGCCCGAGCGCTTGATAGTCGAGCCCCCGACGATCAGCGCCACCATCGCGGCGACCAGTAGCGTCGAGAACAGCAAGCGTCGCGTGCAGAATACGAGAGCCGCGCAGACCGCCAGCGTGATCGCTGACGTGCTGATGAAGTTTGCGCCCGAGCCTTCGGACCAGACGAAATAGGCTGCGACGCCTGCAGCGATGACAAACGATAGCGCGCGGGTCTTGCGCAGGCTGCGGAAGAAACCGCCGAACGCCTGCGAGGCAGCCGGGCGGGCGGTCGGCGTTTGCGGACGACTATCGATCAAGATTCAAACGCCGTCATCACGAGCGAAGTTAGCCATTCCAGTCGCGCGGCGTGCGGCAAGTTTGGACTGCTCTGTCGTTTCGCTCCCCGCAATGACGTTCCTCGGCAGATCGTCGATCAGAGAATGAAGCTGACGGACCCGAGCGAACCCAGCTCGTGCGACTTCAGATAGACGCGGCGTTCCTTGATCTTGAACGATTCGCCATCGAGCTTCAGCAAGTGGCGGGCGCTGCCGACATATTCGCCGATGCGTTCGTTGCGGCGGTAGCGATGGCAGACGAACTTCGACCAGACGGTGAGAATGTCGCCGTCCTGCTCTGTGATCCGCACGTTGCCGACGACGCGGCTGATGCGCGAACGCGGATGCTCCGCGTGGCAGTTCGGATCGAGTACTCGGATGATGCGCTGGCGGATGCGTTCGCGATCGTCGGCGATGATGAACAGCGTGTTGCGGTGGCTGCTTTCGAGCTCGTCGTTCGGCGGAACGTAATAGCAGGCGTCGTCGGTGAGCAGTTCCTGCCACTCGTTGAGCTTCCACTCGTCGATCAGCGAGGCTTCGTAATAGAGGAAGTCCTCGACCTGCGCGCGCGTCACCGGAAAGGTCTTCTGCTGGAAGGTCATCGGGTGGCTCCGGTCATCATCGCGTTCCATTTG